>CAIVAP010000026.1 GCA_903903945.1 uncultured bacterium
AAAAAGCCCAGACCGTGTCATTGCGAGGAGTGCGGAGAGGTGATGTAGGGTGTGGAGCACAACGAAGCAATCTCGATTTACGCTCTTCCGATGCAGGCGCGCAGATTGCTTCGTCGTCATTACCCCTCCCCTCTCTCACCCGCCCTGACTCCTCGCAATGACAATTCCGAGGTTGTTCAACGGTCCCTTATGTGTCGGCAACAGATATATCGGCTGTATGTCCCCAGAAACCCCGATCAAGTCCTCTTCTACCGAAGAGCCGTTGTCGAGAAAATCTTTGTTGATTTGGCGATTCAGGGTTTGTAAAATGGTACACCAACTGGGTAGAAATTCACTCGCTTGTCGGGTGAACCGGCTGCCAAAACGTCAAGGCGAGAAGCAATGGATCTGCTGACATTATCACGCATTCAGTTCGGACTCACGATCGGGTTTCACTACATTTTTCCGCCCCTCTCAGTCGGACTGGGTCTGCTGTTGGTCTTCATGGAGGGACTCTACCTCAAGACCAAGAACCCGCTTTATCATCAAATGACCCGTTTCTGGGTCAAGGTCTTCGGCCTGATCTTCGTTCTCGGCGTCGCCACCGGCATCGTGATGGAATTCCAGTTCGGCACCAATTGGTCGACCTATTCGCGCTTTGTCGGCGACGTGTTCGGTAGCGCGCTGGCCGCTGAAGGAATTTTCGCCTTTTTCCTTGAATCAGGATTTCTGGCGATTCTGCTGTTTGGCTGGGACAAGGTCAGTCCCCGAATACATTTCCTGTCAACCATCCTGGTCTGCGCTGGAGCACATTTTAGCGCCGTCTGGATTGTCGTGGCAAATTCCTGGCAGCAGACGCCGGCGGGGCACCATTTGGTCGGGCAGGCGCCCAACATCCGCGCCGAAATCGTCGACTTCTGGCAATTGGTATTCAACCCTTCGAGTATTGACCGTATCTGGCACGTTTACATGGGCGCCTGGCAGGCGGGAGCGTTCTTTGTGCTCTCCGTCAGCGCGTTCTATATTCTACGAAACAAGCACATCGAATTCGCCAAGGCATCCATCAGGATCGCATTGCTGGTAGCAGCGGCAGCATCGGTACTCCAACTCGTCTCCGGTCACTCCAGCGCCGTGGGCGTGGCAGAGAATCAACCGGCGAAAATGGCAGCCTACGAAGCGCATTACAACACGGGGCCCGCTGACCTCTATCTTTTCGGTTGGGTCAACGATGATCAGGAGAAGGTGCAATTTGGTGTCAAGTTGCCGGGAATGTTGAGTTTTTTGATCTATGGCGACTCACAAAAACCGGTCACCGGGCTGAGGGAATTCAAACCGGAAGATCGTCCGCCTGTGAATATCATTTTCCAGAGTTATCACGCCATGGTGGCAATCGGGGTCGGTCTGATTCTGCTTGCGTGGCTTGGACTATTCCTGTGGTGGCGAAACAAGCTATTCAACCTGCGATGGCTCCTCTGGGTGTTTGTTTTCTCAGTCATCGGACCGCAACTGGCAAACCAACTTGGCTGGATCTCGGCGGAAGTCGGACGACAACCCTGGATCGTTTACAATCTGCTGCGCACTTCCGACGGACTTTCGAGAGTTGTCACTTCGGGACAGGTGCTGACTTCGATCATCCTCTTTAGCCTCATCTATCTCTTGCTGCTGATTCTGTTCATCTACCTGCTGAATGACAAGATTCAGCACGGTCCGGCGGCGGAAGACTTGGATACGGCAAGGCATAGGGCGTAACTATGGTATTCGATCTCAACACCATTTGGTTCATGCTGGTCGGCGTGTTGCTCACCGGCTATGCCATACTCGACGGCTTCGATCTTGGCGTCGGCGCACTACACCTCTTCACTAAGCAGGATGTCGAACGGCGGCTGTTCATCAACACGATCGGTCCCGTCTGGGATGGCAACGAAGTCTGGCTCGTGACCGGTGGTGGGGCGCTGTTCGCGGCATTTCCTGAAGTATATGCCACCGCCTTTTCCGGCTTCTATATGGCGATGATTCTGCTGCTATTCGCGCTGATCTTCCGCGCAGTGGCGATCGAGTTCCGCAGCAAACAGCCAATGCACTGGTGGCGACAGATGTGGGATGTCTCCTTTGGCGTCAGCAGTATCGTGTCAAGCTTGTTGATCGGTGTGGCATTGGGTAACATCGCGCTTGGCATACCACTCGCCGGCGACCATGAATTTGCCGGCAGCTTTTTTGGTCTGCTAAATCCTTACGCTCTATTGGTCGGCATCACGACCGTCGCACTGTTCATGATGCACGGCGCGATTTATCTGGTATTGAAAACCGAAGGCGATCTGCACAATAATCTTCGTCGCTGGGTCAACAACGCGATCATCTTCTTCATTATCTGCTATGCAGCCACGACCGCAGCTACGCTACTTTATGTCCCGCATATGGTGGAGACAATCAAGCAGGTACCGTGGCTCTTTATCCTGCCGTTACTTAATGCGCTGGCGATTGCCAATATCCCTCGCGAGATCCATCACGGTCACGACATGAGAGCCTTCTTGTCATCCTGCGCCTCGATCGCGGCACTGCTCACATTGTTCGGCATCGGCATGTATCCAGATCTTATTTTCTCCAGTCCCAATCCCGCAAACAGTCTGACAATCTACAATGCGGCCTCCTCGGCAAAGACACTTGAGATTATGCTGATCATCGCGGCGATGGGCGTTCCGCTGGTGCTGGCTTATACGGCAAGCATCTACTGGATTTTCCGCGGCAAGGTCAAGCTCGATTCCAGCAGTTATTAGATTTCAAAAAGAAGGTTTACATCTCGGCAGCAGCACCGCTTATTGAGCTGCATGGCGACCGAATGTTTTTTCGTTTCCGATCTTCATGGCAACACCGCGCGTTACGACAAGCTCTTTGCCGCCATAGCCAACGAACGGCCGCAGGCCGTTTTCCTGGGGGGTGACTTGCTCCCTTCCGGCACGGCCACGATTTTCTCAACTTCCGCAACTTACTTGGATTTTGTCGACGACTTCCTGGTGGCCAATTTCGCACGCTTGCGCGAGCAGCTTGGTGACCGTTGCCCACGGATCTTCGTGATTCTGGGTAACGATGACGGCCGTATCGAAGAGATCGCGATCGTTGCTGCCGCCGCTCGTGGTGTGTGGGAGTACGTCCACAATCGCAGAGTTGTTCTAGGGCAGTACTCGGTGTACGGTTATGCGTATGTTCCACCAACACCGTTCCTGCTTAAGGATTGGGAGCGTTACGATGTTTCGCGCTTTGTTGATCCCGGTTGTGTCTCTCCCGAGGAAGGTAGACGCTCGGTAGCTGTTTCCGAGCACGAGCAGAAGTTCACGACAATCCAGAAGGACTTGCAGCTTTTGACCGCTAATGACAATCTCTCGCGGGCCATGTTTTTATTCCACTCACCGCCGTACCAAACGTTTTTGGATCGTGCCGCCCTTGATGGTAAGATAGTCGATCATGTTGAGCTTGATCCCCACGTTGGCAGTATCGCCGTGCGCCGTTTTATCGAAACTCGACAGCCGCTGATTACTCTGCACGGTCATGTGCACGAGTCAGCGCGCCTCACCGGTTTCTGGCGGCAGCGACTTGGTGGCACGTTCTGCTTCTCCGCCGCACACGATGGCCCGGAACTGGCATTAGTGCGTTTTTGTCCGGAAAATCCTGCGGCTGCAACACGGGAACTGCTGTAGTGGCAACCACCGCGGTTGCCTTTACGGAACTATTGAAAAACGTCGGAATTGTCATTGCGAGGAGTCAGGGCGGGTGAGAGATGGGAGGGGCAATGACGACGAAGCAATCTGCG
>CAIVAP010000027.1 GCA_903903945.1 uncultured bacterium
CACGCGCAACCAACAATCCGGCTTCGCGAAGACGCCGCAAGAAAATTCTCAAACAAGCTAAAGGCAATTTCGGCGGCCGGAGCAAACTCCTGCGGACGGCCAAAGAGACGGTACAGAAGGGTCTGACCTACGCGTACCGTGATCGTCGCAACAAGAAGCGCGATTTCCGTCGCCTCTGGATTACGCGTATCTCCGCGGCCTGTCGTCTGACAGGTATCGGCTATTCGGCCTTTATGCACGGTCTGAAAAAGTCGGGCGTAAATCTTGACCGCAAGATGCTGGCTGATCTCGCGGTTCGTGACAAAATGACTTTTACCAAGCTGACTGAGATCGCGAAAAAAGCTTAGGCATGTCGGACGACAGAATTGCCCAGATTGTCACCGAGGCAAAAGCCGAAATCGCCCAGTGTAATTCAGCCGATCAGATAGAGTCGCTTCGCGTCAAGTACCTCGGTAGAAAGAGCGCCGTGGTCGCGGTTCTGCGGGGGCTGAAAGACCTTGATGGCGAACAGCGCAAAGTTGCCGGTCAGCAGGCGAACGAAGCCAAGGAGCAGATCGAACTGCTGCTTGCCGATCATCTGCAATCTATTGGTGGCGCCAAATCCAATCAGAGTGCTGGTCTCGATTACACTCTACCGGGCAGACGCTATCCTGAGGGTAAGCTTCATCCAATCACCCGCACGCTAAACGAAATAATCGATATCTTCTATGGCATGGGATTCGAAGTGGCACTGGGTCCCGAAGTCGAAACGGAATACTATAATTTTGGCGCGCTGAACTTTCCCCCTGATCATCCGGCGCGCGATATGCAAGACACTTTCTACGTTGGCAAAGATGTTCTCCTGCGCACCCACACCTCGCCGGTTCAGATTCGCGAATTTGAGAAACGCAAGCCGCCGGTCCGGATTATTGCTCCGGGACGGTCCTATCGCCAGGAGGCAATCAGCGCTCGCTCCTACTGTGTGTTTTACCAGCTTGAGGGCTTCTACGTCGACCACAACGTCACTTTCGCAGATCTCAAGGGCGTACTGGTCGCTTTCGCGCAAACCTACTTTGGAGATGATGTTAAGCTGCGCTTTCGCCCCAGTTTCTTTCCGTTCACGGAGCCTTCGGCGGAAGTAGACATTTACTGTTTCCTCTGCGGCGGCAAAGGGTGTCGCCTTTGCAAACATGAGGGCTGGCTTGAGATTCTTGGCTGCGGCATGATCGATCCGAATGTGTTCAAGTCGGTGAATTACGATCCCGAAGTCTATAGCGGCTATGCTTTCGGCATGGGCATTGAGAGGATTGCCATGCTCAAGTACCGAATTGATGATATTCGCCTGTTTTTCGATAACGATATTCGTTTCCTCAGACAGTTTTAGAGGTTCGTCGACTGATGCAGATTTCTTATAATTGGCTTCGCGAATTGGTTGATTTCGGTTGGGATACGCAAACACTGGCATCAAAACTGACGCTGATCGGAACCGCCGTCGAGTCGGTGCAACCCGTGTCGACCAACCTTGAAAATGTTGTTGTCGGAAAGATTCTTACCGTGGAACCGCATCCGCACGCGCCCGGCTTGAAAATCTGCAAGGTTGAACTGGGACGTGATGTGCAGATGAACGTCGTCTGTGGTGCGCCCAACGTCAAAGTTGGCATGAAATCCCCGCTTGCCTTGTCGGGGGCTGTTCTTAAAGATGGCTTGCGAATCCAGAGCGTCGACAAGCAAGGAGTCGTATCAGAAGGCATGCTTTGCAGTCAGGCGGAACTGGGCATCTCCGAAGACCACTCCGGCATCATGGAGCTCGAAGCTACTGCCAAGTCCGGTTCCGATCTCAAGACGGCGCTAAGTCTCGATGATGTCTCGCTGAATTTTGACTTGACCCCCAATCGTGCCGACAGTCTTTCGGCGATCGGCATTGCCCGCGACATTGCCGCACTCTGTGGCAGCCCGGTAAAACGTCCGACCGCGGAGATTAAGGAAATCGCCGACAAAGCCGCCGCTGTCGTTGATGTCTCAATCGAGGATCCGATCGGTTGTCCTCGCTATGCAGCGCGCGTGATCAAAGGCGTCAAGATCGGCCGCTCCCCCTGGTGGATGCAACAGCGTTTGCTGGCATCCGGCATACGCGCCATCAATAGCATTGTCGATATCACAAACTATGTGATGCTTGAATACGGCCACCCGCTGCACGCGTTCGATTTTGCCAACTTCGCACAGCCGAGGGTGCTGGTGCGTCGCGCTACCGATGGGGAGGTGTTTCGTACCCTTGATGGTATCGATCGCAAGCTGAATAGCGATGTTCTGCTGATCACCGATGGTGTAAAACCGGTTGCCATTGCGGGAATTATGGGTGGCGAATTCTCCGAAGTGACCAACAAGACGACCGACATTCTCTTGGAGAGCGCTTACTTTGATCCGTCGGTAATCCGACGCGGTCGCAAGTATCTTGGTCTGCAGTCGGAGAGTCAGACTCGCTTCGAGCGCGGCGCCGATCCCAATATCGTCCCGATAGCGTTGGATCGTGTCGCCAGTTTGATAGAGCACCTCGCCGGTGGTCGTGTCCTGGCCGGTATCGTGGATGTCTATCCTCAGAAAATACATCCGGTCAAGTTGGAATTGCGTCCCAGTCGCGTAAACCAAATCCTCGCGACCGAGATGAGCGCGCCAGTAATGATCGACATCCTACATGCGCTTGAGTTCAAGGTCATTCCCGGCAAGAACCTGACTGTCGAAGTGCCAACTTTCCGTCCCGACGTCACGCGCGAGATTGATGTGATCGAGGAAATCGCACGCATTTACGGTTACGAAAAAATCCCGACTCGACTGTTTTCGGGAGGTAAACTTCTGGTATCGCGCAATCCCAGGGAAGTGTTTGCGGCGAAAGCACGTGAGTCGCTGATCGGGCAGGGGTATTATGAGGTCGTTACGAACAGTATCGTCGACCCCAAACAGGTTCGTCGACTTGACCCGCAGCAGGAGTGTGTCGAGATTCTCAATCCGATCTCGGAGGATTTGAAATGGCTTCGGCCGAGTCTAATCTCCGGGTTGTTGAATGCCGTGTACGAAAACATTAGCCATCAAGTGCGAACCATAAAGCTATTCGAGATTGGAACCGTCATGGCCCCGAGTGGGAAGCAATTGCCGAACGAAACCCAGCGGATAGCCCTGGCACTTTCTGGCTCTGATATGGGGGAGAACTGGGCGTTTCATCCGACCGAGTTCACTTTCCACGACCTCAAAGGTGCTATCGAAGGAATTGAGAGGCTCACGGATAGAAGGGTTATTTACAGTCCGGTGTCAAATGCCGCCTTCGACCCTGCCTGCTGTTTCGAAGTCACGATGGGAGTAGAAACCATCGGAATCTGCGGAGCTATCCAACCGGCGATTCTCAGGGCCTTCAATATCAAGGCAGAGGTTCTGGTGGCTGAACTGAATTTTGAAGTTATCTTGGCAAGTGCCAGTCCAACAAAGTCTTATCAACAGCTGCCACGCTTCCCAATCTCCGAGCGCGATATTGCCATCGTCGTTGATGAGGGCGTTTTCTGTGCGGAGTTGCTCGAAACTATCCGCAATGCGGCTGATCAGACTCTGGTCGAGACGGTTGTTCTTGACCTCTACAAGGGCAAGCAGGTTGATTCGGGTAAAAAGTCCCTGGCTTTTCGATTAGTGTTTCAAGATGAAAGTAGAACTTTAACTGACGCGGATATTGAACGCGTACTTAATAAGATGGTTGAGTCGCTCAAGTCGAAGCACGGAGCAACACTTCGCGCTTAGGAGAGTCCCGATGGAGAACCTCGATAAGTTACAGACAAGAGTCAAAGACATACTCGATCAATACAAGAAGTTGGAATCGGCTCATTTAGAACTCAAGAAGGAGAATGCTCAGCTTCGTGAACGGCTGAGCGGCTTGGAAGCGGAGTTGAAATTGCTGTCTCAGGACGGCAATCGCCTGGAAAAACAGTCGCGCGAGAAGCAGGAAGCGGCGCTGAAACGAATTTCGCGCTTGGTAGACAAGATTCATCAATTCCAGTCAGAAATGAAATTGTCTTGACAGGAGTGTTTGAACCGTTTAGTATTGATTTAACATGAACATAGATTTGGGGTTAGCCATCAGGTGTAGTTGAATTTGGAAACTTCTGCACGATTACTCTATGGAAGATAAAAAACAGACCGTCACAGTTGCCATTTTTGGCGAGAGCTATCCTATCCGGGGGGAAGCCGACACTGAATACTTTATGCAAGTCGCTTCATACCTGGACAACAAAATGCGCGAAGTCGCAGAAAAGAACAGTAACAAATCGCCGGCTAAGGTTGCGATACTGGCGGCTTTGAATATTACTGACGAACTGTTTCAAGCACGACAGGCTGCTTCCGTTGAAGTGAAAGAGTTTGAAGAAAAAACGCAGACGATACTTCATTGGCTCGA
>CAIVAP010000028.1 GCA_903903945.1 uncultured bacterium
CTTGGTAAGCATCTGACGCCCCAGCGGACCCTTGGGAAGCATGCCCCAAACCGCATCACGAAAGACCTCTGACGGATTCAGCTTGACCGCCTTGGCAAAATTGATCTGGCGGTGACCACCCGGATACAACGTATTCCATTGATAGGTTTTGATCGATTCCTTCTTGGTCGTCGACAACCGCACTTTAGCGGCGTTAACTATTACCACGAAGTCGCCGAAATCCAAAAACGGCGTATATTCCGGCTTGGTCTTTCCCATCAAGATACGGGCGACTCTGGCCGCCTGTCGACCAAGAATCTTGCCGCTGACATCGACAACGTACCACTTCTGTTCGACGCTGCCAATTTTCGGTATTACTGTTTTCACTCACTACTCCTCAAAAGGCATTCCTATAGAAACTAAGAAAGATACGAACAAACAACCCATTGTCAAGAACTTCGGAGTATTTATTTTGGGCCAGTTCGGCTGAGCAGTGCGGCCATTCCCTGTCTCGAACGCCATGCAGCGCAGTCGTTTGCTTTCTGGCTGATGACTCCCTCAGTCGTCAACCTGCATATTTGGAAGCTCCCGCATGATCTTCTTCAACTCCTCCGGCGTGAAGTCGGTCCCATGCATTCTCAGGAAGAACTGCGCCCGCACCTGTGCCTCATTGGCTTCAGGCGTTTGCATCCGTATCCCAGCGATCATCAGCGTTTTCGCCGTATCATACATCCGGCACGCCATAAGCAGGCGTTCCCCTGGAGATAGAGACATGATCATCGCCTCATAGATTTGCTTCGCTGCTGAAGATGTGTCATCCATTGTTCTTGATCCTCTATAGCGCCGCACGAACGTGAGATGCGTGTTCATCACTTCACTTCGCAATTGCGACTCATGCCCGATGTTCATGCCATATGCAATACAATACGACGTGCTACGATCATGTGTCAAGGTCTGAGTTGAGACGGGGAGATAAGTTGCACCAGTTGCATCTCTTAGGACAGACTCGATGCTCCAGCCAGAAGAATAAGAACTGCTGTGGGCGTATGTAGCGATGTGAGGCTGAGTTGGAATGAAGATCTGAGGTAGATTGATAGATTTCCCATGACTGACACTCCTTTCCGAGCTAGAGCAAATGAGTCCGATAGTAGCATCGAGTCTTTTTCACAAGTTTGTTTTTGCAGGGGCGGGTGTTAACTCCGTCCCTGAACACAACAGGTACGCCGGGCGTCCTACTTAACGACTTCATAATCCGCATCAACCGCCTGACCACCCGATTCGGCTTGCGATTGACCTGCCGATTCCTGTGGGTCCGACTGCTGATGCTGCCCACCCGACTGCGCCGATGACTGGCGATAGATCTCCTCTGCCGCTTTGTGCAGCAAGCTCTGTAAACGATCAGTCTCCGACTTCATTGCCGACACGTCCGTTCCGCGCGTCAGTTCCTTGATTCGATCAATCGACTTCTGCAAATCAGCTTTAGTCGATCCATCGATCTTATCGCCGCTTTCACGCAGAAGCTTCTCCGCCTCGAACGCCATCTGATCGGCATGGTTCTTAACTTCGACATCATCCTTGCGCCTACGGTCGGCTTCGGAATTGATCTCCGAATCCCGCACCATCTTGTCGATCTCCTGCTTGGAGAGACCGGACGATGCTTCAATCCGAATCCGCTGCTCTTTTCCGGTGCCGAGATCGCGCGCCTGCACGTTGAGAATGCCGTTGGCGTCGATGTCGAATGTCACTTCCACTTGCGGCAAACCGCGTGGCGCCGGCGGCAGGCCATCAAGATGGAACCGACCGATAGTGCGATTATCAATCGCCATCGGGCGTTCTCCTTGTTGCACATAAATCTCCACCGACGTTTGATTGTCTGCTGCCGTCGAGAAGACTTGCGCCTTCTTGGTCGGGATGGTCGTGTTGCGCTCGATCAGCTTAGTGAACACTCCGCCGAGTGTCTCGATACCAAGCGACAATGGCGTCACATCCAAGAGCAGCACGTCTTTGACAGTACCGGTCAACACACCCCCCTGAATGGCGGCGCCGACGGCAACAACCTCATCCGGGTTGACGCCTTTGTGCGCCTCACGCCCGAAGAACCTCTCAACCTCATCAACCACTTTCGGCATACGGGTCATGCCGCCAACCAGAACGACTTCGCCGATATCGCTATTCGACACCTTGGCATCCGCCATGGCCTTGCGGCAAGGCTCCATTGCACGCTGAATCAGATCATGCACCATACCCTCGTATTTCGAGCGCGTGAGTGTCAGATTCAGGTGTCGCGGCCCGGAAGCATCCGCGGTGACAAATGGCAGATTGATCGTCGCCTCTTTCGTTGACGACAGCTCAATCTTGGCTTTCTCAGCCGCTTCCTTCAGACGTTGCAGCGCCATGGGGTCGCGTGACAGGTCGATACCATCAGACTTCTTGAACTCATCCACCAGCCAGTCGATGATGCGTTTGTCAAAATCGTCACCACCGAGATGGGTGTCGCCGTTGGTCGACAGCACTTCAAATACGCCCTCACCGATTTCCAAAATCGAGACATCGAACGTACCGCCGCCGAGATCGAACACGGCGATCTTCTGGTTGGCCTTTTTGTCAAGACCGTATGCCAGCGAGGCCGCCGTCGGCTCGTTGATGATGCGCATCACTTCGAGTCCGGCAATTTTGCCGGCATCCTTGGTTGCCTGACGCTGGGCATCGTTGAAATACGCCGGTACCGTGATGACCGCCTTCGTAACTTTCTGGCCCAGAAAATCCTCGGCCGCCTGCTTCATCTTACCCAAGATCAGCGCCGAGATTTCCTGCGGTGAATAATCCTTGCCGTCGATTTCGATAACGGCTAAATCGTTCTTCCCACGCTTGACCTTGTACGGGAAGTTCTTGATCTCCTCGGTAACTTCGTCGTAGCGCCTTCCCATAAAGCGCTTGATCGAGAAGATCGTATTCAGCGGATTGGTAATCGCCTGCCGCTTGGCAATCTGGCCGACGAGTCGTTCACCGGTTTTGGTGAACCCGACGACTGACGACGTAGTGCGAGCACCTTCCGCATTGGGAATTACTACTGGCTCTGACCCTTCCATGACCGACACACAGGAATTGGTCGTGCCGAGGTCGATACCAATGATCTTTTCTGACATATTAATCACACTCCTTCATTCTGCTAGTTTTCTGTAGCGGTCATCCCTCGCGTTCGCCTGCTATTGGTCGTAACCACCGGACGACCGCAAGGGTTGTCGTTACACCTAAACAAAGCCCGTTCGCATGAGCGGACGGGCCTGTGTTCTCGTTACTTTTTGCGATCGAGTTTCCGACCAGCTCGTGTTGGTCTAACTCACTTTGATCTCGATCTCTTTCGATTTTACTTCATCCGTCTTTGGCAGCGTGATCTCCAGAACTCCGTTCTTGAAGCTCGCGCTGATTTTCTCGGAATCGACGTCCTTTGGAACGGAAATCGATCTGGTGAAGCTGCCGTGGCTTCGTTCTACGCGATGGAAATTCTTCTCATCAGCATTCGACTCATGCTTCCGCTCACCAGAGACAACCAGCGTGTCGTCCTCGAACTTCACTTTGACGTTGTCTTTCTCGACACCCGGCAGATCAAGTTGCACAACAAACGCGTTGTCGTTTTCATGCACGTCGGCACGCGGGGCCCAGCCCATCTCGCTCTCGGCCGTCGGACGGCAGGTGAACATGTCGTCAAACATGCGATCAATGTTGCAGGCCAATGCGCCAAACGGGACCCTCGGTTTGCTTACTGTGAGATACATAATCATCTTCTCCTTCTTGACTTTGTGGTTACTATTTCATTCTCACTTTCTTCGTCATTTTTCCACCCTCACTTCCTCACATCCGATAGTTTCTATAACAAACATTGTGCCAAACTTGCCACTATCAGATAAGTCATTGCATAGTCATGTGTTAGATGATTTCGAGAGATTGAGGAGATCAGACGACAACTGCCAGTATGGCATGCGATACGCCACTACGGCAGCGTTGCTGTCAGAATGTCAGGGCTTCGTGGCAGGATTTCCTGTTGAGCCAAAGCAGTAAAGCATCCGCGATCTAGTAACCACGAAGAGCCTGCCACCGATAACGATCGGCGACGCCACAACTGATCCCTTCACGCGGGTGGTTCTGAGAAGATTGCCGTTGTAATCCAGTTGATAGACGCCGCCGGCACTGTTGCATACGACGAACGAGTTTGCTGTCGCCAGCGGTGATGATTGAATTATGCCGTCGGTCTCGTACGACCATTTGGTAGCGCCTGACTGGGGATCAAGACAGTAAACTGACATATCATCCGAACCAAACAGTAGCCTACCATCAGTCAAGACCGGTGTTGTGTGAACTGAGCCGAGAGTCGTAAAGCTCCAGATCAGCGCGCCGGTGGAGAAATCCAACGCATACAGAATACCGTCGCCGGACGGACAGTAGAGGTACTTGCCAATCACTGGTCTGGCGTAAATCGCCCCCCCGGCCTTGAATGACCAGAGTTTCTTGCCGGTCGATTTTTCCAGGCAGATGATTTGTCCGCGATCAGTCCCGAAGTATATATGTGCGCTGTCGACGGTCGGCGAGCAGTAGATCTGATCATGGCTGTCATACGTCCAGACAGAGTCACCCTTCAGCCGGTCAAGGCGATATAGTTTGCCAACTCGCGATGAAAGAAAAATGCCATCCTCGTCGATGACAGGGGCACCCGGTGAGTCAGTGATCTTTCTGGTAAAGACCGTTTTGCCTTTCGCAAGGTTGAAACAGGTCAACCGATCACCTCCTGCCTCCTCGACAAAATAGAGCAGATCACCCGCGATCGCGGCAGCCGAACCGAGGGAAGATTCCGTCTGGAGAGAAGTGATCTCCTTCCCAGTGCTCGGATTGAGGAGATAGATCCGCTCGTTGTAGGTGGGAACGACAATGAACTTATCACAGCCGACGACTTGCGCATTCAGCCCGCCATTGAGCTTGCGGCTGTACAACAGCGTATCGAATACTTTCGTTTCTCCGGCAAGAGACAAGTTGGCGTCTGGTGGGATTGCATAATATGCGGATGGGCGTGGAAGTAAATCTGGACGGGGAATTTTCTTGAAGGGCACGGAGCAGCCGGCCACGAGCAGAATCATGACCAGCAAGCTGCAGCGAAGCCAAATTCGGTTTCCCATGTTCAGAAATTCCATCCAAAGAAAAAGTCAAACACAAGCCCCCGGCCGAACTTGCGGAAGTCGGTCTTCTTCACTAAATCAAATCGCAATACGGCGATGTACCCTAGAGACACCCGAGCGCCGGCGCCCATTGCGCCGTAGAATCGGTCAAACTCGTTGTTCCAGCCGCTACCGGCATCAAAGAACAGCGCGCCTCTGATCGCCTGAAATCCAATTCTCCCAAACGGGAAACCGACAAAGAGGTTATCGATCAAGGGAAAGCGAAGCTCGTTGGAAAGCAACAAGACTTTGCGCGCATAGAACGCTTTGCGATCATAACCGCGCAAAGACCAACTACCACCCAGATAGATACGTTGCGGTTCCTGACCGCTCGACACGAATCCAAACGCGCGAGTGGCGAATGCCGAGTACTTGCGAATCCGCAGATAGTGCCGTAAATCAACGAATGCCAGTCGGTTGAAGATTCTGCCCGAATAGAAGTCAGTTGTCAGGCCCACCGTTGTGTTGAGGCGAATTCCGTCGATTGGCCCGGAGACATCCCACAACGAATTGTCATGTACCAGCGAGACGTAGTTTGTCGAGAGAATGGCGTGACGCTTGCTTTCAAGCTGTTCCCGTTTTTTGAAAGAGTGGCGCACAAATGCCGAGGTTTCAATGCGTGTGAATTTGGAAAGCGGATATGACACCAATCCTTCCGCACCCGTCTGTCGCTCTGAGACATATCCCTCAAAGTCGTCAAAGTGTTCATCATACAGATGAAATGCCCCGATGCCGTAATTGAGGCGTCGCGTCTTATTGATATAGGTAACGCCTACGCTAAACGACTTCAGCAGATCATCCTTGGTTGTAGCCGAATTGGAAATGAGTAGGTAATAGAGCTGGTTGCCGAGCATGTCTGAAAAAACGGTTTGAAAACCGCCCATCGAGCCGTATACGGCGTCATAGGCAATCGCCGACTGGGCAATGTCAATGGAGAATTCATTCTTGTAAGCGATCACGCCCTCTTCGAGTTTGCCCGACAGATGTTCCGGATTCCAAGTGGAGAACGTCGGTGGCGTGGCAGGAATCGCTTGGAATGTCGTGCTGTCGTAAGGCTGCATGAAAATTCCGAACCCGAAATCCTCATAGGCGCTGAACACGAGTTTGTCGCGGCTGACCACCGGATCAAAAGCACCGGTGGCGAAA
>CAIVAP010000029.1 GCA_903903945.1 uncultured bacterium
ATTTCGCTATTTTGCGGAAAGGATTTAATCGTGCCAAAGTTGGAATTTTCGCGGTCGAATCGGAAGCCGGTCTTGCCCTCGCTACCAACGAAGTAGTTAATGTTGTCAACGTCGGAGACCAAAATGCTCGCAGGATCGATAAGAATCGCACCCCCCGTGTCCGGTGTGGAAACTATAATAGTACTGCCAAAAATCGCCTTGGAGACTGAACGCTCAAGCGACTTGGATAATTGAGCGCTGGAATCGGCACGAAAATTCACGTTCGTCTGAATAAACTGAACCCGTTTGCCAACCTGCTTCAGCGTGAAAAGAAAATAGTCTCCCTGTAGGGCGCCCTCGGCAAAAGTACCGTCACCTGCCGTGCGTGTCATGTTGCAGAGATACTCCTTGCCGAATTGACTCGGTTTGATCGCCATGTAGACCTGCAGATCCTTCTTGTTCATATAGAAGTCGAACAGGCCCGGGATTTTATCGAAACCCTTGATCAATTCAGCAAATGGTTTCTCGGTGTCTTTTTTGACTGGTGTGGCCGCCGCAGCAGCTTTCTGCTTTTTATCCTTGGCTTTCTCCCAGTAGCCCGCCGCGGAACTACCTGAAAAGAGCAGCAGGGAAACGCAGAACGCGGTGAGCGTCAGTAGCAAGATAGAACGACGCATAGGTACATCCTCCAATAGATGTTAGCACGTAGTGGTTGATTATTGTTCGTCGGGTCAATGAAGGTTAGCTTTGAGATCACGAAGTCATTCAATGCTTATAAAGACAACGAATAGTCTAATAGAACGACCGTACGTTGTCAAAGGACAATTGTTGCATTCCAAGCCGACTAACGGTGCCATACATCATAGTACGGGGGACGAGTGACTATGTTCAGAAGATTTCCCAGTACGATGTGTCCCTCTTTATGGCATAGACGAGTCGTACTTCTCCAAAATAATTTACCGAAGAACTCTATTTGCAGGCGCTGATGAAGAGGATATCGTTTTTGCAAAGTTGTCCGTCCCCAAGCTCGCGGCGGTAGTCGCTTAAGCGCTGGAGCCAGTATTCTTTACGAGCGCTTTTTTCGACGAAAAGCGCCCATGGCTCGAAGAAGTCTTCGAATTCGACCGGCTGGTCACGCTTGGCTTTCTCCAATTCGAAACGAATACACTTCTCCTCCAAAAAAGTGGTCAAATCTTCGGGCTTGACGTAGGGGTAGTGTGGGTATCCAACCTCAGCTTGGATTTCGAAAAATAGGCTTTGAGCCTGCATCGTGTTGCGTTTGGCGTTACTGCGCGGATCGTCAAGTGGTTCTTCGATCAGAACGCCGCCGGTGGCTACCCGCAGCATTTCATCAACAACACCCTGCCAGTCACGGACATGGTGCAGAGATGCGCGGCACAACACCCAGTCAAAATAGTCAGTTGGAAAATCAAGTTGTCGGCCGTCCATACACCGATAGGTGATATTCGGGCGGTCGTGTTCCTTCCGGCAGCGCTCCAATAGCGGCTCAGAAATGTCAATAGCTGTAATTCGCTTGCAATGGGGCGCCAACTCGACGGTGAAAGAACCGCAACCACAACCGATGTCGAGGACATTATCAGGTTTGAGCCGTTCCACGCGGTGGAGCAGAGGATCGAAGTCAGTCAATCGTAAACACTCTCACGCCTGCGCCCCTCTCCCTAAATCAAGAGAGAGG
>CAIVAP010000030.1 GCA_903903945.1 uncultured bacterium
AGAAATCGATGTTTTCCTGTACCGTGAGGTCTTCATAGAGTCCGAAGCGTTGCGGCATGTAGCCGATGGCCGCTTTCTTTGCCTCGAAGCCTTTGCGGTAGTCTTCGCCAAACATCTGAATCTGTCCGGCGTCGTAGTCGAGAATGCCAGCCATGATGCGCAAAAGCGTTGTTTTGCCAGCGCCATCGGGACCGACCAGCGCCGAGATCGTTCCGGCAGGGAAGTCAAGAGAGAGACTTTCAAGCGCGGTGTTTTCACGAAAGCGCTTGCACAACCCGGTAACGCAAATTGCGGTCGTCATCTTTTCTTGAGATAGACATCAACCGGTAAACCTGGCTTAAAACGCTGCGTCGAATTGTCGACTCGCACGCGCACAGCGAAGACCTGTTTGACCCGTTCCTTCTTGGTCTGTACGTTCTTAGGAGTAAATTCCGCCTTTTGAGAAATAAAAGAGACCGTGCCCTTGAGCGGTGTTTGCGGATCGCTGTCGAGATAAATGTCGGCGTTGTCGCTAAGGTGAACAAAGGGTATTTCGGTTTCGTTGATGTAGATCTCCACCCAGGTATCACTGAGATTGACGATTTCAAACAACGCACTTCCCGTCACCGCAATTTCGCCGACTTCCACGGGATCAGATTGGATGTAGCCGCCAATCGGAGAAGTGACTGTCGTGTAACCGATCTGAATTGCCAGCGTTGCTTTCTGCGCGTTCAGAGTTTGTAGTCTGGATTCCAGTCCCGCTATGCGCTTGTCGCCTGATTGGAAGGACGCCGTCAGATTGTCCATGTCTTTCTGCGGTACTGATCCGGCGGTGTAAGCCTGCTTGAGTCGATCGAGGTTTTTCCTGACATTGGCGAGATCGATGCGAGCAGCGTCCATTTCAGCCAATGTGGCAGCAATGCCGGTCTCAAGTTCATTCATCTTGGCATCAAGCAGGTCGCGCTCGATCACAAGCAAGGTGTCCCCTTGCTTGACCTCGTCACCCTTGCGGAATGGCTTCACCAGAACCTTACCGCTGGTTTGCGCGCCGACTGTGACGGTGTTGGCCTCCACGCTGCCGGAGGAGAAGATAACATCCGGTGGCAACAGATTCGCCTTCTGCCGCTGGTAGATGAGAAAGACAAGAACAACTGAGACAACGATGAGAATCGGGATAATGATCAAACGCCGCATGGACACCACCTAAGAGAGAGTCACAAGATCAACTTGTTGAAAGATACCGAAACAGTAAGGGGCAATTCAACAAAAAAGCGATAGCTTTGTGAGCCAAAGCTGCTTCAGGTATGACGTTCTCTGCAAGATGCCGTCGCTCTTGCGGTCATACGAACGACCACTTTGGGAAACGAATAAACCATTGACAGTACGAGGAGATTGTTGCATTATCAAGATGTCGAAAGATGTTAAATAGTGTTTCTTGAGCCCATAGATGGGAAATCTATGAGGAAACAAAGTATTGGAACGGGAAGCAGTGGGATGTCAAAACCGAAGCGGTTTTTGCCTACAAGACTGTTCCGAGCCAATGCAGGCGGACTTAGAGTGTGGTTCAGAAAGGAGATTTGCCAGAGGTCCTATTCTCCAAGTCAAATTCATTAACAAGCAAGAATAGAGAGGGTCAAATGAAAGCACTGATTTTGTCGTTCTTCTCAGTTCTCACACTGGTGTCGATGTCGTATGGCCAGTTAATTGATAATGCAGAATTTCTCCAGAATGGACATCGAACTGGGGCAGGTGTTTTGAACAACTCCGCTCCATATCCGAATCTCCGCATTACCACCAATTCAGCGGCGCAAGAAAAACCTCGAATTGCCGTTGACAACGGTCATCTTTACATGGTCTGGCAGGATGAGCGTGACGGAAACAAGGAGATCTACTGGCAGAAATCCGACTGGCTAGGATCACCGCTCATTACTCCACTTCGCATCACGAACACGGCGGTTGCTTCTGTTGATCCCGCCATTGGAGTCGATGCCTCCGGTAACTGCTACATAGTCTGGCTGGAGAATCCACCCTTCGGAGATATCTTCGGTGCAGTCGTGAATGCGTCCGGAATTGTTACGGTAGCTCCGAAGGCACTTTCGCCCGGCCTGTCACAGAACCCCGATATTTCTGTTATGCCGTCGGGAATCATTTGGATAGTGTTTGAGAGAAAAGCTAACGTTGACCAAGATGTGTATCTACGCAGGTTAAACACCACACTTGACGAACAGTGTGAGCAGCGTTTCAATAAGGGAACGCTCCCTGCCCAAAGTAAGTTTCCAGTCGTCATTTCAACTACAGCGGGTGATGCGGTTCTGGCGTGGTGGGACATGAACCAGTCGTTTCACACCGGAGTCTATGTGGGGCGAACAAACACGGCGTGCCAGGTACAGCCTGTAGAACGCTATTTCGAAAACTTCACTTGTCCTGCCCTTGGGTGGTCGGGTGTGTGGCCGTGGTCAAATGCATTTATGACAGGCAACGTCTATAACCTATACAACGATAATAGCACGGCGCGAATCAATGATGCTCCGGGAACCGCATCTTGTCCGATCAGAGTCGGAGACGACCCGAGCAATGGGTATTCCGTCTGGTCTGACACGCGGGATGGCAATCCCGAAATCTATCTCTCCAAATTCTATCTCGATTTGCCCTTTGCCGACGAACGATTGACACGAAATCCCGGATTGTCGGAAAATCCTGACGTAGCTACTTATAACCCGCAGCCTGGTAAATGGTGGGTCGTGTGGCAGGACGACCGCGACGGCAATTGGGAGATCTACCTAACATGTTCAGATTGCCCTTGTCCCGATGCAGACCACGATTCTATTTGTGCTGGAGTCGACAATTGCCCCTCCGTGTATAATCCCGGTCAGGAAGACTACGATCTTGACGGCATCGGTGACGTCTGCGATCCTTGCAACAACTTCCATCCAGTGGTGACCGTAAGTGCGGCTGATACCTTGGTGCGGTTTCATACAAACTACAATTATTATCCGAGCATTTCGGATGCCGACGGTGGTCCGTTTACAATTTCTTACTTACGTTGGCCTACCTGGAGCGAAGTGAGAGGCGATTCAGTGGTCGGCACTGCCCTTGCTCCCGATTCCGCGTCGACACAAGCGATCATTGTAAAGATTCGAGACTCCTGCAATGTTGACACGATCTCTTTCAACGTAAGTGTATACCTGTGCGGCAATGCCGATGGGGATGAGTTGATCAGCATTGCTGACGCCATCTACCTAATCGAGTACATTTTTGCTGGTGGGCCCGCGCCGCAGCCGCTCGCGCAGGGGGACGCTGATTGCAGCGGTAGTATTAACATTGCTGACGTAGTCTGGCTGATCAATTACATCTTCCGTAGTGGTCCCGCTCCGTGTGCGGGGTGTAAGTAGGTTTTGTGTGGAGACGTAGGGCACACCCCGTGTGCCGCTACGCGATTCATTATCTGAGACAGAAGAAAGCGCTGTCAGGAAAGGAATCCTGACAGTGCTTCGCTTTATGGGACATCAAGACCGCTGGTGTCTCGAGCTACCTAATCCTTAGACGGTTTCGACGGCTTATCGCTTGACGGGGACGATGATGTCGATGCTGGCGGTGTCGAAGGCGGCGGCGTGCTTGATGAAGTGCTCTCCGAACTCGCCGCCTTCTTGTAGGCGGAAGAACGATTGTCGGTGATGTAGAATCCCGCACCTTTGAAGATCAGTCCGGCGCCGCCAGTTATAATGCGCATCACCAGACCGCCGCATTTTGGGCATTCTTTCACAGGCAGATCGGTGATCTTCTGGAACTCTTCAAATTCGTGTTTGCAGGCTTGACATCTATATGAGTAGGTCGGCATTGTCTTTCATCTCCAGAGTTGTGTATGCCGTCAGGTCACGTTCCGCAGGGCGGAACTAAGACCTGACGGAACACCACAACGGACAGCCACGAGGGCTGCCCCTACACACGTTACGTCAATTTCCTACAACGCACTCATAATCATCGCGATTGCCGTGACATTCACGATGTCATCTACCGAGCATCCGCGCGACAGATCATTAACCGGTTTGGCGAGTCCCTGCACAATCGGCCCGATCGCCTCGGCTTTCGCCAGTCGCTGTACCAGCTTATACGCGATATTGCCTGCATCAAGATCAGGGAAAATCAACACATTGGCTTTGCCTTCAATCGGCGAACCCGGGGCCTTTGACTGTCCGATCTTGGGAATAATCGCCGCGTCAACTTGCAGTTCGCCATCGATAATCATCTTCGGGTCGATCTCCTTTGCGATCTTCAGCGCCGCCAGTACTTTGGTAACGTCCGGATGCTTCGCCGAGCCCTTGGTCGAGAAGGAAAGCATCGCGACGCGAGGCTCGTCATTGAGAAGCGCTTTGTATGACCGACCAGTTGATACCGCAATGGATGCCAGTTGCTCGACGGTCGGATTCGGAATTACGGCACTGTCGGCGAAGAAGAAGACTTTGTCCTTCTCGCCCATAAATTCCGGCACGACCATCATGAAGAAACTTGAGACGGCGGTAATTCCCGGCGCCAGTCCAACTACCTGCAATCCGGCGCGGATGACATCGCCGGTGGTATTGAGCGCACCAGCGACCGATCCATCGGCCATGTTCTTGCGCACCAACATCGCGCCCCAGAATAGCGGTTGCTTGATCTGAGTCTCGGCCTGTTCATGGGTAATCCCTTTCGCTTGACGCAGTCGAAATAACTCGTCGGCGAAATCCGCAAATAGGGGAGAGCGATTCGGATCGGCGATGGTGCATTTGCCTAAATCCAATCCGTGTTCTTTGGCCAACGCGGCGATTTTGTCGGTGTCGCCAACCAATGTTACTTGCGCGATGCCTTCGCCGGTCACCCGTTTTGCCGCCAGTATTGAGCGCGGTTCTTCGCCTTCGGGATAGACGACTCGTTTCTTAAGTTGCTTTGCCTTCTCGGCAAACTGCTCTACGATATTCATAAAACCTCGTGATTACTTATCTTTCCAGTTGAGATAAGCGTTGATGAAACCATCTATGTGACCATCCATTACACTGGTAGTATCGGATGTTTCAAATGATGTTCGATGATCTTTTACCAGATTGTATGGGTGAAAGACGTATGAACGTATCTGACTGCCCCATTCGATTTTCTTCTTGAACTTGGCGTATTCCTCATGCTTCTTAGCTTCTTCTTCGCGCGCCCGCTGGTATAACCGCGCCCGCAACACTTTCATGGCCGATTCTTTATTTTTCAACTGCGAGCGCTCCGTTTGGCACTGCACGACAATGCCGCTCGGTTCGTGCGTGATTCTGACCGCTGATGATGTCTTGTTGACATGTTGCCCACCGGCGCCTGATGCCCGATAGGTATCGATGCGGATGTCGTCCAGTTTGATATCAATTTCGATATCCTCGCCAACTTCCGGATACACGAAGATTGAGGCAAATGACGTATGCCGACGCTGGTTGGCATCGAACGGCGAAAGGCGCACCAGTCGATGCACGCCCGACTCCGCCTTGAGGTAACCGTATGCATAATCACCTTTGATTTCCAATGTTGCCGACTTGATGCCCGCTTCCTCACCGGATTGACGGTCGATTATATCCGCCTCATAACCGCGTTGTTCACACCAGCGCATGTACAGGCGCAATAGCATCTCCGCCCAATCCTGCGACTCGGTGCCGCCGGCGCCGGGATGAACTGTCAGAATCGCGTCGCGCGGATCATCGACGTCGGACAACAACGCCCTCAGTTCAAATTCGTCGATTTGCTTTTCGAATGTCGCGCGCGAACCGGCAAGCTCCTTTTGCAGGTCGGCGTCATCAAGCGACAATTCGACCAGCGTTTCCAAATCGGCAAGCGCCGTTTCGAGTTGCCGGGTTTGCTCTAACCATTTCTTTTCGAGGGAAATTTCTTTGAGAGTGGCCTGCGCCTTGGCTTGATCGGCCCAAAAACTCTCGGCAACCGTCTGCTGCTCAAGCTGCTTTATCTTCTCAACTCGCTTGGCGAGGTCAAAGAAACTCCTTCAGCCGGTTCAATCTTCCGACCAGATCGTCTATTGATACAACTTCAGCCACGCAAACCTCCAGAAAGTCATTGCCAAACGACGCAATAAACGTTGTTTGTAACGCGATGTCAATAGCTTCACGCATTAACGTTTTCGGTATGTCGCTTGCCAAGATGGAAATGCTGATGGCCGAGTTGGGGGAGAAGCCATTTCGCGCCAAGCAGCTCTTCCAGTGGATCTACCAAAAGGAAATCTACGATTTCGCCCGCATGTCCAGCTTCAACAAGCCGCTCCGCGACAAATTACAAGCCGGATGCGAAATCATCCTGCCGGAAGTTGTCAAAGAACAACGTGACCCGGACGATGGCACTCGTAAATTCCTGGTCAAACTCCATGACGGCAATCTGATCGAAATGGTACTGATACCGGTACATGGCCGATTGGCGCTCTGCATGTCGAGCCAGGTTGGTTGCACGATCGGCTGTAAGTTTTGCGCAACCGGTTTGCTCGGATTCAAACGCAACCTGACCACCGGCGAAATGCTCGGGCAATTGGTATTGGCGCGACGGTTGGCAGGGGAGATTGGTGTCGCCAATATCGTGCTGATGGGGATGGGGGAACCGCTGTTGAATCTACAGAACGTGATACACATGATTGAAATCGCCAGTTCCGAACTTGGCATCTCGATTTCAGCGCGCAAGTTTACGATATCGACCGTTGGGTTGGTCAAGCAACTTCGCGAATTGACCAAGTACAAGTTGAAAAGCGGTCTGGCGTTGTCGCTGCATGCGCCGATTCAACAACTGCGCGAGCGACTGGTGCCGTCGGCGAAAGACAATCCACTCGATCAACTGATTCCCGCCTGTCGGGATTACATCGCTCAAGCCGGTGACCGCGTGACGCTGGAATACATCATGATCGCCGGCATCACCGACACGATGGAATGCGCCAAAGCGCTCGCCGACCTGACCCGCAAACTGCCGTGCAAGGTCAATCTGATCGCCTACAACCCGATCATTGACGATCAGGGCACGCCATTAGCGCCGATCAGGAAAGCCAAGGTTTCCGTCGATCGTCATTCCCGCGAAGGCGGGAATCCAGAGGGGGGGAAGGGTGGCAAACTCAAGCCATTCACCCCTCACGACTTCAAGCCCCCAACAATAGAAGCCATCGACCGTTTCCGTGAGTACTTGTATCCCCGTTGCCCGGCAGTCACGTTCCGTAAAGCTAAAGGTTTGAAGATCGCCGCCGCATGTGGGCAGTTGGTGGCGAGGGTGACCGGTGCCCCTGAACGGTAGGCCGGACAATATTGAGATAAGTATTGCAATTGCGCCGATCATCGCACATATTCCGAGCGGAGGGATCACGACCCAGTTTACATGATTCTGTTTTGGCGAGGAGTAATGTGTGAGCTTGAGTGTATTCAATCAGCTGCAGGAGAACAGTGACTTATTCGCGGGAAAGAAAGTAGTCGTCATTGGCGACGTTGCTCTCGATAAGACCTTCTTGTGCACTTCCTCACGGCCTTATGCACATACCGTGCATTCGAACGAAACCATTCTGGATGTCGAACCGACCGGCGACGATTTCGGCACAGTAGGTGCCGCGAACAACAGCTGTATATTCTACAAGGAGCTCGGGGTATCGCCCGTGCTAGTTTCCGCTGTCGGGGACGATGTCGAGGGCAAGCGGGTCAGTGAAATTCTTCATTCTCAGGGAACTCCCAAGCATATTCTTGAGGTTAACGGGTTGCAAACCCCGACAAAATATCGGTTCTTTGAGCACGATGACGGCAGTCTGAAATACAAATTGAAGTTCCGTATAGACAAAGATCCGCTCGCGGCCACTGCTCTCGAGGACACCATTCTTCGCAGAGTGGAGGCCAGCGATTTCAGAGAGTGGCTCCAGAAAGAGCTACAAAACAGCGATGCCCTTCTACTCAACGACACTCAAAAGGGATTCTTGTCGGAAAAAGTTCTTGGCGTGATCGGCGAAATACTCAAGACCACCAATGAAGCAAGAATATCCGAAAAGAGGCATCCTGTTGTCACTCTCGTCGACCCGAAGTACGACTGGGCCAAGTTCTCGAAGCTGTCTGTAGATGTGCTTACTCCAAATAGATTCGAAGCTTCTTCCATGACTCGGAATTACCTTGGAGTGTCCAAGAAGGATAACGACGACCACTGGATTGCGCTGGCAGAGGAGATATATCAGACTTATGGAGAGAGATTTCGGAGGATTGTGATCACCTTGGGCAAGTGGGGCGCATTATTGGTTCAATCCAAATCGGACGGAGCGACAGTCGTGAAGTTTCCAGCATTTGAAGGTCCGTCCTCGCAGTTTGAGTCGCCCACCCATTGTAGCGAAATGTTTTCCTCAGCACTATTAATTGCCCTCACGCTTGAGGACGGTATCGATAATGCGCTGTACGATGCAATTACCTTCGGCAACTGTGTCGGCGCTCTTCAATTCAGCAAGAGGACCGGAGAAAAGGTCTCGAGACTCGATTTACTGAACGTGGGAAACAAGCACCAGATCGAAAAGTCTTTCCGTGGACAGAAGACGCTTCACGTAATTTCAGACCTGAAGGATAAAACAGTTAATGAGATCCTCAAGTTCGTAGGGCGTAAACTTGATTATCGCGAAAGTCAGTATGCTCGTAACGGCGTTTCTACCAAATTGATTATCGGCATAAAACTCAAGGGACAACTGGACAGTTTTGGTTCCCAGTTGGGGCCGGGGCGAATCGCTCTCATTGAAGGCGATTCTGGTTGTGGCAAGAGTGAACTACTCAAATACTTGGATGCTTTTATCACAGGGTATGACGCAGCTTTGGACTGCAAAGCCGCGGGTGATGTCTTGGCATCCGACGAGTCGCTCCGCTCAGCGATATCCGTCGCTGCGAGCAGAGGGACGTGCCTTGTTCTGGATGAAATTGGCTTATTGCAGGATGAACCTCTGGGAAGATTGCTGAAGAGATTCGCGAAGGACCGCTCTGAGGACCCCTTCGCATTGATATGTGCGGGGCGAGTGAATCAGAAGAAACCTCTTCCATCCGACTTGGCCTCCCGCGCTGGCATCAGGCTGGACCTGCGATCGTACGCATACGACGATCGCAAGTGGGATATCCCTTTCCTAATTGCCAAGATGATCAGAGATCGAGGGGATTTCGCGCACATCAAGCGAATTTCAGCGATCGCCTTGCGTGAGTTGATTCGGTGCGACTACCAGTTCCCGACGGCCTTGAATTCGAGGGGACTGTCAGCCGTTGTGAATGCCACATGCGTGAACGTGAAGGGCGAGTCTATCGAGTGGGAAGACATCGATTTCGCCGGCTTTCAGCAGACCCTATCAAGGGCCAAACCCGCTAAACCAGAGCTAAATTACCACATTGAATTGATATAATCTTCCCGGGCCTGACTAACGCGCAGCAAGGCGGAACCCAAGTCCTATTCCCGTGTACTCCGGCGACAGGCGGTCCTTGCGGGCGGCCCAAGGCACACGATTCGAGACTCACAGAGACGAAACATTCTGTTGACACGATGTTTCATTCTTGTTACTCTTACTTCATCATACACCGGCTTTCGGTGCGAAGCTTAATAGGGAAGCGGGTGAAAATCCCGCACAGCCCCGCTACTGTAAGCAGCGACGAAATCCCCACCGTGCCACTGAGCAGGGTGTCACGCCCCAAGTAGGCGTGACCTACAAAGCTCGGGAAGGCGAGGGAGAGTAGGCAGCGTCTCGCAAACAGACGCGAAAACTGCCAAGTCAGGAGACCTGCCGAAAGCCATCAACGTTCACTTATTCCGGCGCGGGTTCGGGAGAGTAACCGATCCGTCGGCAACACCAGGGTCTTAGTCGGTCGCTTGTAGCGGCAACCCTTGCGGTTGCCAGAGCGTGCCGACCAATCTGGTCAATCCGGCGCGGTCGAACAAATCCGGGTCCGGCTCATCGGTAGGTCAAAACCGCTTCGGTTTTGACAATGAATTGAGTCGGATTTTTCATTCCCGCCCAAGGAGATTGTGTTATGCGATCTATCCTCAGGGCACTTTTCCTCGAGAAACGACGAAGGACAGGCAAGAATGCCTATCCTACCAGGACCAAACCCACCGCAAGCGGTGGGGCACCCGCATTGAGAGCGCGGACAACATGTTCCTCTTTAGTAAAGGGGGATTCAGGGGGTTGTCTTTGTTCTCGTCGGAAGCGCGCATACAACCCCCTTGGTCCCCCTTTGCTAAGGGGGAATTCACTCTCGCCACTCGTCAGGGGACTTGGTGTTCGGCCGCTGCTGTTGGCAGTTGGCTTTAGCCTCCTGCTTCCCTGGTCTTTGGCTGGTGCTCAGGACTTCGCTACTATTACCGGCAAAATCACCGATGACGTGATGTTTCAGGCGATTGCGGGGGTAGTCGTGACCGTGCTGCCGGAGGGTACGACAGCGATTAGCGGCAGCGACGGGCGCTACCGCATCGCGCGTGTAATGCCGGGCACAGTTTCGCTGCAATTTGCGTCCGCGTTTTTTGTCAAGACGCAAAGCCCGGCAATGTTAGTGCGGGAAGGGGAACTCGCGACGGTTGACGTTACGTTGCATCCCGTGATTGTTAGGGTCGCCGCACAGTCGGTGTCGGCAGAGCGAGAATCTGACGCTGGTGTTCAACAATATACTGCGCCACAAATTCGCCAGAGTACGCGCAATGATGTCGGCGGATTCCTCATTGAAAGAGGCTATCAAATACAATCGGACGGTAGAGCGCAGTACCTATCGCTTGGGGGATTGTCGCCGCAACGGACTCTGGTGTTACTTGACGGCGTGCGAATTAATCCCGATGGTGGCGCCGCGGATCTTTCGACAGTATCGCTGTCATCCATCGAGCGGATTGAAGTCTATACTTCCGGCGCGGCAGCGCGTTTTGGAGATGGCGCTCTCGGCGGAGCAGTCAACATCATCTCCAGACGAACTGAGCACGAACGCAATAACGTGGCATCGTTGACAAGCGCAGTGGGAAGCTATTCACAAACCCGCGAGTCCTTGCAGCTATCTCGAAATGATCTTACCGGATTGCAGTTACTCGGTAACTATGAATATGGCTTCAGCAGAAATGATTATGCCTTTGTCCATCCATATCTGGGCGAACAGCATCGCGCCAATAACTTCAGCCGTTTGGCAAGCTACTTCGTTACGCTTGGCTATGATCATCTTCGGCCACTAACATTAGGTGCGCGCCACTTCGACAGTCATCATGGCATACCGGGAGCGATTCTACAGGAGACACCAACGGCAAGTGCGCGACATGTCAATACACAGTTCACGGCTAATTTCGCGACACCAGCGCTACGTTTCGTCGGTAGCTATCGCGAATTGACGCAGCATTATCGCGACGCGCAGAGTGTGTCTCGTTATGACAAGAATTACTTGCAAGTCGCGCGGCAGCTCGATCTCGAAAAATGGTGGTCGCTGCGGCAGAGATTTGATGTTGCGTTGGGTGGTCAGTACCTGTCCGAGAATTTCTTCAATGATGATCGCCTTCGGCCGCAATCGTCGTTGCCAAGGATCAGCCGCAAGACCTCGGCGGTGTTTGGTCGCGGGAAGCTTCGGCAAAACGTATGGCTGCTGCAATCTGATTGTTCGCTTGCGTACCGTCTCGATCATGTTGATGGGCGCTCTTACGGTTCACCGCACTTGGCGCTGTCGCTTTCGTTCGACAAGCATATTGACGCCGATGTAGCTGCTAATTATGCTGAATCCTTCCGACTGCCGTCGATTGATGCGCTGTTCTGGAGCAATGATGTATTTGCTATCGGCAATCCCGATTTGCAACCGGAGCGAGCGCGATCGCGAGACGTGCAGTTGAGTGTCGCGTTGAAAGGCAGGGTGATCGTGACCGTGCAAGTGCGGCGATTTGTCAATGATGTCGATGGCATGATCTTCTGGCGACAACGCTTCGATGGTAAATACACGCCGGTCAATCTGGCTCGTGCGCGAATCGATGGTACCGAGACAAGTCTGACGGTCAGCACCAGCAATCAGAGATTGTCCGCACAGTATCATCGCACGACACAGAAACCGGTCAACTTGTCACGCGCCGAAAATTACTACGGCCTAATCATCCCGTTTCAGCCCGATCACAGCGAGAGAGCGAGTCTGACTCTTCGCCTTTGGCGCTGTAAGTTTGAATACGCATACGGTCTCACCGGTGCACGTTTCATCCGCGAAGCCAACACTAAATCGTTGCCGGCATATCATCTGCATGATTTGTCGCTTGAGTATCAAGCGACTCTGCTTGGCACGCACGAGGTGTTCACGCTTGCCGTTTACAATGCCGGGGATGTGCGCTACGAAATCCTTGAGCGTGTGCCGATGCCGGGGAGATCTGTCACCACTTCACTAACAATCCAACTATGACCATGAGGAAATCTACAATGCACTTCAGACATATTCTGCTGGCGTTCACGATCTTATGTGCGCAAGCCTCAGCATTGACCAGAGACCTGATCATCGTAAACGGGTTAGGGGAGACCGCCGATTTTGTGCAGCTAACCAACAGCACGATCAACCAGAATGTTGCAACACTTGGTCTGGCGCCGAATGATTTTCTGGTCGCTGGTAACACCGGCATTGCCGTCAATTCGACATCAAATGATCTTTACTTCTTTGCGTTGCCGTCAATGTCTCCGCTCGGAACCCTCTTTCTCGGCTACGGCAGAAATCCATACGTAGGTACTTTGATCGACAACAATAATGCTCTGATTACTAACCTGTTGTCTTCAACGGTAACCAAGGTCAACATCGCGACGCGCAGCGTGGTCGGCGAATATAGCGTCGGCAAGTCGCCGGAGGGAGTCGTGATTGTCGGTCGCACCGCTTATGTGTGTATCACTAATTTCGATTTCGGCAACTACACATACGGACAAGGATATGTGCAGGCGTTCGATCTTGTCTCAAACGCAGTTGTGCGTACTATCCCAGTCGGCGCCAACCCACAAGACATCGCGCTTGGATATGATGATTACCTTTATGTCATCTGTACCGGCAACTACGCCACGCAGTCCGGCATTCTCTATAGACTTGCACCGGCGAGCGGCAGTGTTGTCGACAGTCTGCCGATTGGCGGTGCACCTGCAAGTCTTGCGATTACACGTTCCGGCGTAATGTTTTTGGCGGCGGGTGGATTCGTGGGACATGGGGAAGTCTACTCGGTTGACCTAAGCGCCTTCGCTGTTTTGCGCGGATCGGGCAATCCGATATATACTGGATTGGGTGTCACGGCTGTCATTGCCGTCAGTGATAGTACAGTCGTTAGCTGCAACTTCAGCGATGACACGATCACCGAAATTGCGGCTTCCGGACGTATTCTTGCCACCTTTCGAACGGGAGATGGTCCGGTTACGGCAGCCAAGTACCCAGCGTGCTACGTAATCAAAGGCGATGCCGATGGTTCCGGCGAGATCAACATCTCGGATGCTGTTTACCTGATCAGCTACATCTTTGGTCGTGGTCCGGCGCCCATATCCATAGAAGCTGGCGATATGAACTGTAATTCGAAAGTCAATATTTCTGATGCGGTCTCAATCATCTTATTCGTTTTCTCCGGTGGGGCGGGATCTTGCGGTTGTGCTGACTAATCTCCTCGTGATTTTTTAGCTGAGCAGCCACCAGCCCGGGATTGCGCCCAGCCGGTGGCTTCTGCCACAGGGCGATATTCCGCCAAGACGATTTTGCAGTCGGAAACAGTGGACGAGTAGGCAACGAATTGCATATTATTACAGATATTCTCCTCAATTGAGAGACAGATCAGTCATCGGCGATAATACAACTCCTGTTTGCGGAACTCACGATCCAAACTCCTTGTTTATTTCCAGTTAGGGATTGGAAAACGTGCTGAGACCGTGGAGTTTATGGCCATCAGGCACAGTGTTTGCTTTTGAAACGGTCGGCCACTTTGTGTGTGACTACTTTTTCTGGGTTGTTAGAGATTGGGAGTGGTGCGCGCTGGACCAACCAGCCGCCTGATGTTAGAATCGGGTATCCCCCCTCCACCACTCCCTTATTTTTTCGACAGTCAGATCAATACCGATACTTCTTGCACCCGCTATCAGTTCGGGCTATTCTCTTGCCATGTATCCTTTTGCCCCTCCCGAAACCTATATGTTTCGCGGGCGCTTGGCGACCGTCGCCGAGCACCTCGGCTATAGCCCGGATGACAGATTGTTGATCATAAACGCGGATGATTTCGGTCTCAATGAGAGTGTCAACCAGGCGGTTGCGGAACTGTTCAGGCAGTCACGAATAACTTCGACGACGGTAATGGTGTCGGCGGCAGGTTATCAGGATGCGCTGACGCTGTGCCGACAGCAGGCGGGCTTTTCCTGTGGCGTCCACCTCAGTCACACAAGCGATTACACCAACGATGGCTCGCGGCCTGTTTCGACGCCCGCTAGCATTCCCTCGCTGATAGGCCGCAACAGCCGCTTTCATCCCGATCGGGATGAGTTTTTCGAACAGGCATTGCCTGAGGAAGCATATTGCGAAGCGAAAGCGCAAATAGAGCTGGCGCTCGCCGACGGCATCGACGTGACACACATTGATAGCCATGAAGGCGCGCTGCAGTTACGACCGGAATTCGCCGAAATCTATGTGCGACTTGCGGCAGAGTTCAGGCTGCCGGTCAGAGCCGGTTCAAGATTGTTGCTCAAGCAGATGGGCATCCTCGATGATTGGGTCGGCAATATCAGAATACGGGGCATTCACGTACCAGATAACCTGATCTACATCCCAATCGATAGTTTTCGAAGTTATCAGGAGAAAGAGGAATACACCTCAGAAGTTCTCACCCAATTGCCAACAGGTATCACCGAGATTTATTTTCATCCGACCTTGCCGGACGGCGCAGCCGATGACCAGCCAGAAGAGAGCTATCGGCAAGTACGACAATGGGACTATCGCTTCCTTGTATCCGATCGCCTACGGGACATTTTCCAGGACAAACGGATCATTTTCACTGATTTCCGGCAACTGCGCGAGCTTACGCGACAGATTTGACTGTGCGCATGTGCGCTTTTCCAGCCGGTCATGAAGAGCCAGCATTTGCCGATACAAAAAGGAAGGCGGGAGTGATCTTTCGACCGCTCCCGCCCGTTGGGTACAGGGTAGGATGAAGAAGGATCCCCGAGAATCAATCTGAAGCGATAATTCCTTAGGTCCTTCTGGTAGGATTATCTAAGCGCTAAACATCTGGCGATGTCATAGTTTCTTCTTTCGCATATTTAACGATCCAAAGCCGTCAGAGTTCCACAATTTCTAGCTGGCTTTGCCTTTCAGCCACTTTGTGGTGACTGACTTAGGCCTCTCAAGCGGCCAGCCCATAGCGCGGGCCACCACGGCCTGGGCACAGACCCCTAAAGCCCGCGAAACGGAGAACAATACAGTATAATAGGGGAATTCTGTCAACCCAAAATGATAAAGAAGTGCTCCCGATCCGGCATCGACGTTCGGCCAAGGATCCTTAATTTTCTGGACTTGCTTCAGCACTTCGGGGACGACGTCAAATACACGCGCAACAAGTTGGAAAGTCTCGTCCTCAGGAATGTTCTTCTTGCCCCAGTCGAGAAACGCCATGAAACGTGGGTCCGTAATTCTAAGTACCGCATGGCCATAGCCCGGTACGACTTTGCCGGAGTTAAGCGTTTCCCAAGCGAAATCATGTAGCTGCTTCTCGGTCGGGACGCCACCAAATATTTTCTTCGTTTCCAAAACCCATCCCAGACACTCTTGATTCGCCAGACCGTGCAATGGGCCAGCCAGTCCATTCAAACCGGCAGACAGGGAGTAGTACAGATCGGACAGCGCCGAATTGACACAGAAGGTTGCGTGCGCGCTGACGTTTCCGGATTCATGATCGGAGTGGAGCACTAGATAGAGCTTCATGCATTCGCTAAACTTGCCGCCCGGATCGCCGAGACCGAGCATCTTGACGTAGTTGCCGGACCAGTCGATTGAAGGATCAAAGGGAATGCGCGGTCCTTTACCGAATCGCAGCCGGTAGACACCGGCGGCAATCTCCGGCAGTTTGGCAATGATATCCAAAGCATCTTCAAGCGTCCAGACCCAATAGTCCGACTTCTTCATGCCGAGGTCATAGTTGAGGCGGAACTTCGACTCTTTTTCCATGACCAGAATCGCGGTATCAAACATTGCCATCGGATGTGAATCCTTGGGCATCGCCTCCAAGACCCTCCAAACATAGTCTGGCACTTTCGCGCGCGAGTTCAGGTCGTCGCTAAGGTCTTTGACCTGAGCCTTGGTCGGCAATTCGCCTGTCAACAGCAACCAGAAAACTTCCTCCGGTGACTTTTCGGTCAGATCGCCTATTGGTATCCCGCGGATGATAAGCCCTTTGTCCGGCGGTACTTCAGATGTGTCACAGACCAATCCGTTAACGCCACGCATGCCACCATAGGCCTGCGAGATTGTGACTTCCGAGATCTTGACATCGCCGTGCTCTTTGACCAGAGCCGCGATTTCATCCCTAAATTTGGGGAAATCAGCTACAAGTTTGTCCTTAAGTGCGCTCATCCGGGTCATCCTCCTGTGTATGATTTGATTCTGTCTCTTTGCGCGTCTCTCACTCTGTCTGCTCCTGCAAATCAGCGAGTCTTATACGCACCAACCTGACGCGGATGTAAAACAATTCACGAGTTTTGACCCGCAATCATAACCTCAACGGTCGGCGCTGTCAAGGATTGTTTCTCCTTCTTGTGACTTTTTCAAAGGTTACATTCGTAGCGGGACAGATGTTAGTTATGGTCGGGAAGCTGGGTTTGCAATCTGGTTTGCGTCTCCGTGTCAAGTACGGAGACGTGGGTAGGGCAGACAAGACATCACTGGAGGAGTATCGATGGGGTGTTGGCTTGGGAACGCCCAATTTGGCCAAGCTACTATTAGCTTAGTTCGAACGACTGCCCGTAGCGGGGCATGATGCCTTCGATGCCGGTCTGTTCCTTGAGTGCTTTCTGGAACGCCGTACGGGCTTCGGGTTCGCCGTGCACCAGGAAAGTCATCTTTGGCTTGGGGTTCAAGGCCGCGACATACTCGACCAGATCAGTTTCGTCGGCATGCGCAGAAAACGTGTCCAACTCCACAACTTCGGCATTGAGCCTGTAAATATCGCCGAAGACCTTGATCTCCTTGGCGCCGTCAACCATGCGCCGACCGAGCGTGCCTTCCGCTTGATAGCCCACAATCAGGATCGTGTTTTGGGGGTCGGAACAATTATTGGCGAGGTGGTGCAAGATACGTCCCGCTTCGCACATCCCCGAGGCGGAAAGGATAATCAGCGGCCCGGGAAGCCCGTTGAGTCGTTTGGATGCCTCCACCGAGCGGACATAGGTGCATTCGGCGCTACCGAAGGGATCTTCATCCTGTTCCAGCAATTGATTGGTCTCAAAATCGAAGCATTCAGGATGTAGACGGAAGATGTCAGTGACATTGACTGCCAGCGGCGAATCGACATAAACTGGCAGGTTGGGAATGCGCTTATCTTTCTTCAACTCGCGAATGACATAGACTATTTCTTGTGTGCGCTCCAAGCTGAAAGCCGGCACAATGATCTTGCCGCCGCGTTCGCTGGTACGGTTGATGACATCCGCAAGCAGGGAAGCTGCCTTCGAGATGTCAGTATGGAGTCTGCCGCCGTAGGTTGACTCGATGATAAGATAGTCGGCATGACCGACTGATTCCGGGTCGCGCAAAATCGGCAGATTCTTACGACCCAAATCTACGGCATAAACTACTTCGACGTTTTTGCCATTCATAGCAACACTGAGTTTGGTCAACGCCGCGCCGAGGATGTGGCCGGCATCGAAGAACTCAACTTTCACCGAAGGATGTATGCGAAACTTCTGATGGTAATTGACCGAGGCAAAATGCCAGATCGTTTTCTCGGCAGCCATGATATCATATAGCGGCCCGAATGCGTCTTTGCCGTGCTTGTGCAGGTACTCTGAATCCTTCATCTGGATATAGGCCGCGTCCTTGAGCATAACACTGGCCAGATCGCGAGTGGCATGCGTGCAGAATATTTTCTCCTCGTAACCCTGCTCATGCAGGTTGGGGAGGTTGCCGCAGTGATCGATATGCGCGTGCGACAGAAGAACTGTTTCCAACGTGGCGGGATCAAAAGGGAAATTCTTGTTCAGATCGTACGCCTTCTTGCGACTGCCTTGAAACATGCCGCAATCAAGAAGAACTTTCGACTGTTCGACTTCAAGCAAGTGCATCGAGCCGGTCGTCGTTTCGGTGCCGCCATAGAACGTGATCTTCATACTATTCTCCTGCAGATACCTTGTAAAGGCCCGGCCTGTCGTGGGCGCTACAATGCAGAATACGTTTGTGCCTTCCGGATCGCAAGCAAAATTCTGCTTGACCACCAGGGGGATGTGATCGTTTCATAACAACATGAACTGCATGTTCTGCCGAATCATACTGGGCGAAGCGCCGGCGAAAGTGTATTATCAGGATGATGACGTGATCGTCTTCTTTGACCGCGCCCCACTAACGCCCATACACTTGCTGGTCTGCCCGAAGACCCACTACAACAATTTTATGGATGCCCCTCAGGAGGTGCACCAAATGCTGGTTAGGACGGTTAAGCGTGTGATCACTGAACTTGGCGAGAAAGCCAAAGACTTCCGGATCATGATCAACAACGGCCCTCGCTCAGGGCAGACGGTGTTTCATCTACATTATCACATCATGGCGGGAAAGTAAGAGAATTTCAGCGAGGTCGTCCAATAAGTCGGCCGCCGAGACATCAGAACGAGGACAGGTTATTCCCCCTTACTAAAGGGGGATTTAGGGGGTTGTCTTTCTTCCTGGTGAATAGGCGCCTACAACCCCCTTGGTCCCCCTTTGCTAAGGGGGAAAATCAACTTACTCCTCGCGCATTTCACGAAATCCAATTTGGGGGACAACCTCAGCAATCCAGCCTTACCCGCACAAAACCGCACCGCCGTTTACGTTGAGAATTTCTCCCGTGATGAAGGTTGACAAATCCGACGCGAGAAACAGCACTGCTCCGGCGATTTCTTCAGGAGTGCCAGCACGGCCCAGCGGAATCAGACTGAGAATCTTGTCGGCGTCAGGAGCGGCCAATGCCTCAAAGGTCATGTCCGTCGCCACCCATCCCGGCGCAACGCAGTTGACTCTGATGTTGTGCCGAGCTAACTCGGGAGCCAAGGACTTGGTCAGACTGATAATGGCGCCTTTGGTAGCAGCATAGTGCGAATGGAAGGCCTCGCCGCGCTGACCGGCGGTCGATGAGATGTTGATGATGTTTCCGCTTCTCTGCTTCTTCATATGCGGAACGGCTGCGGAAATCGCGTAGAAGACCCCCTTTAGGTTGATGTCAATCATCTCCTGCAGTTGCTGCTCTGACATCGTATCTATTGCCGCTTTTTTCCAGATACCGCCGTTGTTTACGAGAATGTCAAGCCGCCCAAACTGCCGCACTACTGCCTCGATCATCTGCTCGGTTTTCCTTCGATCTGCGAGATCGGCTGGGACGATCATGGCCTTGACGCCATACTGACGAGCTGTCTGCTCGACTTCGCGCGCAGCTTCTTCATGGGTGACGAAGCTGATCGCAACATCGCAACCGGCTTGCACGAGCATGATGGCCGTCGCTCTGCCGATACCGCGCGAACCGCCGGTGATGAGAGCAGTTTTGCCTCTGAGATTGATCATTGTCCGGATTCCTGAAAGTTACTTGGTTTCGCTGCTGGCAATCGTCGTTGATTTGCCGCAGTTGCTGCAGGCAATCTTGCTTCCCTTGAATGCGGGGGAGAGCTGGAGGTTTTTACCACAGGCACATTGGAATGATTCCCAGCCATCGCTTTTGCGAACGTAAGTTGCTTCCGTCGCTGCGGCTGCGGTTGGATCAGTAGGCAGTTTACCCGATGCGGTCTCGATACCGACGGCAACCGTCGCCAATTCCGCAGTCGGTACTTGTAATTCACGACGGCAACGAGGGCAGGGGAGTGAAGATTGTTTGAAGTCTGGGGGAATCTTGATTTTAAGACCACATGCGCAGGTGAGAAAGAGAAACCCGTTTATCGCTCTGACCAGGTCGCCAACACCACGCTTAAGACTCTTCTCGCTCGGTTTTGCAGCAGACTCGGAAGAAGCAAATCGGACCGGAACTGCTGCTGTGTCTTTCAGTCCGGAAGCCGGAATGAGCGTTGTGTTTCCAGTTACATGGCTAAACGATTGCTGATAGTCCAAGTATCCTGCACCCTGTGCCATGCCGCGAAGGATTTTGATGCGCTCGGAAATCGGTGGGTGTGTACTCGTCCAATCAGAAAGCTTCTTGCCTTCACGTTTGAGAGGATTGACGATGTATAGCGGCGCCGTCACCTTGTTGGCGCGCGGCAGTTGCTCATCTGAGTCCGCTATCTTTGCCAGCGCCGACGCCAGTCCTTCGGGATAGCGTGTCAATCGAACCGCCGAAGCATCGGCGAGATATTCGCGTCGTCGGGAAATGGCGAAATAGAGCAGTTGCGCCAAGATCGGAGCCAGAATCGCGAAAATGATGGCCACGATCGCGATGATGGCGGCTCCCTGTCCACCGCCACGATCGCTGCTCGAACGGTACCTGCGGGACGATCCGCCTGTAAACCAGAGTCCGCGCAGGAAGACTTCCGAGATCAAAACGATGCTGCCGAGCATGATCCCGGCAAAGGTCATGAAGAGAGCATCTCGATTGACAACATGCGACGTCTCATGTGCAACAACGCCTTGCAGTTCATCGCGGTTCAGCTTCGCCAGCAGCCCCGCAGTTACCGCAATAGCGCACTTCTCCGGCTTGCGACCGGTCGCAAAGGCATTCGGCGCGGCAGAATCAATGACGTAGACTTTGGGCATTGCCGGCAAACTGGCGGCGATCTTCATTTCCTCGACAACATTGAAAAGCTGAGGGTGAATGTCAGGCGTGATTTCCTGTGCGCCGCTTATGCCAAGGACGATGCTATCACCGGCAAAAAAGCTGATAAGTGAGAGTATCAGCCAGAGGGTCAGCGCGAGCGAGAGGCCGATCATTCCGCCATTGGGACCGAGATAAGCGGCGCCGAGCAGATAACCGAGCAGCACCAAACAGCAGCCCATCAGGAAAAACAAAACGAGCGACTTGCGCTTATTCTGTTGAATCAGTTCCCACATATGGTCTCAGCCATCGAGGAGTTGTCCGCAGCAGCGCCTGACGAAGTTCCTGCCATCACTTCTGAGAGAAATCGACTTTCGGCGCTTCGCGATCACCCTTGTCCTCAAGCTCGAAGAAGTCGCTCTGCTGGAAGTTGAACATGCCGGCGATGATGCTCGATGGGAACATCTGAATCTTGTTGTTATAGAACAGCACCTGATCGTTGTATGCCTGGCGACTGAAAGCGATCTTGTTCTCGGTCGAAGTCAATTCCTCCTGCAGCGCCAGGAAATTCTGATTGGCTTTTAGGTCAGGGTAGTTCTCGACTACAAGCATAAAGCGACTGATGGCGCCTGAGAGTTCGCCTTCGGCCTTGGCTTTGTCGCCTACCGAGTCAGCGCCCATTGCTTTGCTGCGGGCGTCGGTCACGCTTTCGAGGGTACCGCGCTCGTGCTGCATGTAGCCTTTGGCGGTTTCCACCAAATTGGGGATCAGATCATGACGGCGTTTGAGTTGCACATCAATCTGCGCCCAGGCATTCTTGACCTGATTGCGCAGACCGACCAGGGAGTTGTACATCCCTACCAGCCAGATGACGATCAGGACAATAATGCCCAGCAAGACAAGTAAGACAGCCATTGAGTTTACCTTTCTAATGTAAGTTTACTTTCCAAACATGCTCTTCAGAAGCCCGCGGACGGCGCTATTGTTGTCGGTATCGAAGATCGTTAGTACCGTCTCAAGTTCGCCCCGATCAAACCAGAGACCGTGATTCTTCCGACAGTGATCAATCTGCACCTTGTCTTTCGGACCTATTATGATGATTTCCATCTTCTTAAGACAAATCGGGCATTTGCGTTTGCCCGCCTGCCGATTCTGCCGTTCGCCCAGTTGCGCCAACAGTCTATCCGCTTCCGGCTTGCTGTCTACCAGCAATTCGATTTCACCGGCATCCAACCAGACCCCGCCACAGGCAAGGCAGTAGTCGATTTCCACCTCCTGCAGTTCCAAGACTACCATTGGTTTTTTGCAGGTGACACAGTTCATACTAATCTCCGTATACGATGGTTTAACCGCAATGATAGCAACATTTTCGATAGCTGTCAACATTCATTGCTGCATGGCGGGAGGGGTCGGCTACCTGTCTTTTTTTCAAAAAGCGAAAATCGACTGACAGTATCTGTCAGGGGGTATGTCTATCTTATCTAGTAGGACTCAAAGGGATGCCTTTGGGAGGGTGGGGGCTTATCCAGCCTGAAAGGAGCTCGTTCTGGCAACGGGCTCTTTTCGTTTATGCCGACGACATCCGGTAAGATGTAGTGGTCACCCTTGCGGCGACCCGCATTAATATTGGGTGTTGCTTCAGTCCGGTGAGCGACCGCGTGCTGTTCTGTATCAAGACATCCTTTACACTTCTTTAGTCTTGGAATCTTGAGACCGGGCGCTCTGGGGGGAGAGTCCGGCCGGTCTCAAGATTGATTTCGCCGCCGTGGCGCTGCTGGAGTCGGTGCAGCATGTTCTCGTAGGGTCGGCGCTAGGGGTGATGGGTGTGTTCATTGTTGGTTATGGCGGGCGATTATCTGACGGCCACGGTCAACGGCAGTGGCGACATCGTCTACACCGGGAATCCCAGTCAGGTCGTCAAGAATGTGAAAGGCTCAGGGCGTATCAGGAGACTATAAGAGGTGGCTGACGCACTGTAGACGCAATTCCACTTGCCGCCAGGCTCACCAGAGGATGTCATCGTGCCAAAGAGTGCCACTATCTCTTACGACGGTGGCAAGTTCCCGTTCCCAAATGCTCTTGCACCTTGAGCAAATCTTGCTATTGATCCGCGTCGAAAAACAACCCTCATCACAAGAATAGACCGTCTTGCAGTATGGGCATTGATGGAAATGTCGTTGCATATCGTATATATTCCTCAAGAACCGAAGGATCAGGCGGACTTGCCCGACACACAACTGCTACGGTACGAGTCAGACGATTGTGAGCAGGTTAGATGATCGGCTGACAGTTGAATAAACGGGCAATGAAATCGTGTCTGTCGCCACAGAATAGGATTCCGGATGGATAAGAAGCAGCATTACTTTGTAAGGCTTTTGGGCAAGCGCCCCGGCTGGCCGGAGGACATGACCCCGGAAGAGGAAGGAATCATGGGGGAGCACTTCGAGTATCTCAAGAAGCTCGTTGCCGAAAAACGCGTAGTACTGGCCGGGCCGGTATGGAAGCCAACATTCGGGCTGATGATATTACGGGTCGATTCCGAAGCTGAAGCGCGTGACATTATGAAAAGCGAGCCGTCAGTCAGTAAGGGACTGCACAATTTCCAAATGCAGCCGATGATTCTATCACTGCTGATGGACAATCCCTAAAGAATTCCTTTTCAAGGTGTGCAGGCGCGATTCGTTGCGCCGAAACTGAGATGCATGCGGGGTGTTCAGCAATTGGACACTCGGTGCTGGCATCTATCGGCGTCTTACTATATAATTTCGTGTCCCTAGCGGGTGAGCTGAATAAAAACGACAATCATAGCGGCGTTGGCTGCCAAAGACTTCAGAAGGAGGGGGAAGTTGCCGAAGAGATACATGACTGAAGAAGGGGAGCAACCAGGAGGGCCGAAATGCACAGATTTGTCTGGGTGTGGAAATCACACCCATAGGAATCTGTTCTGCAGTCGCCCGAGCGGTTGATACCCTTGTCAATCTCGCGAGACGCTCGTAGAAAGAGGTATGGCGTATCATGTCATCTGAAGGCACTGAAGCGAGCGGGGCTAAAACGACTAGTAACAGTGTCGAAACATTCGATTACGTTAAGGCACTGGATCTGACGGAAGGCGACGAGGACCTGCTGCGGGAATTGATCGGGCTGTTCAAAGAGGAAAGCACCGAGTTGATGGGGCACTTGGAGTCTGCGGTCGCATCAGGTGATTGCGACTCCGTTCGCAAAGCTGCACACAGACTGAAGGGGGCTTCCGCAACTGTCGGTGGCGTGAAGATAGCTGCCACCGCGCGAATGCTGGAGACTATGGGAGCAACGAAGACACTCACCGATGCCGACGGCATTTTGGCTCAACTGCATGGGTTGATTGGGGAGTACGATCGGGCGACTGATTTTTCCGGAAAGGAGCCGCAATAATGCCGATTATCGTTGTGGACGATGAACCGACATCACGTCGGTTGATGGGCGCTATCCTCAGAAAGCATAACTTCGAAGTTGTCGAGTTCGGTTCCGGCAAGGAAGCCGTTGATTTTCTGCAGGGACACGGTCCAGTAACGATGATTGTGTCGGACGTCCTGATGCCCGAAATGGATGGTTTTGACATGCTCCGCTTTCTCAAGGCGGACGAGCGTTTCAAACGGGTTCCGGTCATTTTGGTTACATCTCTCAGCGATACCGAGTCGGTTTTGAAAGGCATAGAGCTGGGCGCACAGGATTATGTGACGAAACCGGTCTCGGGGGCCATTCTTGTGTCCAAGATCAAGCGGATTCTGTCGCCGAAAAACCTCGTGTCCTGGTGGTGGAGAGTGAAGCGGCGATGCGCAATGCGATTGTCCAGATCGTCGAGCGGGTCGGCTATGCAGCTTTGGATGTAAGGAGTGGTGAAGAAGCACTGATATTGCTGCGGTCAAATCAGGTTGCGGCGGTCATCTCCGACTCCAAGCTGGACGGAATGACCGGGATCGAGCTGCTGAAGGCGGTAAAGAAGGATTATCCCCGTTTGCCAATGATTCTGATGACAGGTTCATCCGTAGCATTCAGCGCGCGCCAAGTCTTGTTAGCGGGAGCCGACGATTACATCACCAAGCCTTTTCACAATGTAGAGATCATCCGCAAGCTGCGCGGTTTGACAGGGCAAACGGCATAGGGCATCCGTCAGGATGCAATCACCAGCAATCTAGCCAGCGTCGTGACAGTTCGCTCAATGGCTGAGACGTCCAAGTCGGTGTCCGGACCGATGTCGCGCGCCAACTCCAATCCCCCCTCATGAAACCTGACAAAGACAAAAGGCAAAAGCGACCGAATCAACTCCTGTACTTCGGTCTTTCGAAGCTGTTCACTCTTGTCTTTGGCATCAGTATTGGTAGAAAAATGGCGGTCAAATTCGGGGTTGTGAGAGCGCACCTCGCCATCGATACCCAAGAGCGCCTCTATCCGATCGACAAGACCTCGCGGATAGAGCGTAAACTCAGCCGGTGTGTGACCGATGGCGTAAATGTGAAGTTGATGCTCCCTGGACAACTCGATGAAAAAAGGCTTGTCTTCTGCGGTAAATCGCAGGGATGGTGAAGCGGGACCGATGTAGTCTCCCGCCCCGTAGGCCGACGATGCCTCCTCTGACGGTTGGATGATTTCGCCGCCGTGCTTTTGCTGGAGCTCGTGCAGCAGTAGCTCGTATGGTCGACGCCAAGCTGTGGATGGACTCATACCAAAACCCTTTCTCAGGAACAGGTCAATATGTCAGGAGCCTCTGCCTGCTGAAGTGGCTATGTCGTTGCTCCAGTAGTTAATACGAGGAAAGGGGTGAAGATGTTCAAGAGAGTGTGGGCGGGAATGACAATCCTATGCGTCTGGGGCTTCATTTGCTCGCCGCAGGAAGGACAGGGGAAGTGGAGGTGGGTGGTGTTGGTCATTGTGTTCTGTCGTTCAATTTCACCCACAGCAAGCTGTGGGGTACCGGGTGGTGGCTCGTTCAGGTTGACCGTAGAAAGACATTAAACCGCTTCGATTTTGATTTACGGAACTACACAGTGAATAGCTTGGCCTCCTTCAGTTCGGTTTCAATGTCCTTGAAGCATTCACTGATGGTCGTAGTGAAACGCTTCTGCATTACTCCGCCAAAATCGGAGAACGCTCTATCGTTCGTGTCGCGTTGTCTGAGAATCATGACCTTCCCGCGGCCAAGATACGCGCAGAACCAACCTAATTCAAAAAGTACGTTTGGTCTGACCTGCAAATAGGTCTCTCGGTCATTGGTGACCTGATCGTCAGGGGTGAAAATTGCAATTGCATATGAACAGGCTGGCGCATATTTCTCGAATTTCTCTACAAGTGTAGGAGCACCGCCATCGGCCATCTCTCCGAGCACCACCGGCTTAAGTCGAAAATCATCCCTGATAATTTTTTCCAGTTCCCTCCACCTAGCCTCGTCATGGCCGTGAATGATGAATACGCTGGCGGTCGGCTGTGGAGCGCAACTGACAACCAAGCCGGTCTCGGTAAGGTAGCGCTTCGAGTGCTTCAGAGCACGAATGTCACCATCCAGATCTGAAATCACACCAAGCTGTTCTTCATGTAGTTCTATCATCTGCTCAATCGCCCGGTAGTCGATTCCTGCCTGCCGTAGTTCTTTGTGCAAGAACGTCCGGCAATCCTCGATGAGTTGCTTGTCCGTGGGAATCCAGTCCTTGTATGACTCTAACTTCTCGATGTATGCTTTGATGCGAGGACAAAGCTCCACGTGGTTGATGAGCGTGAGCTGTGCAGCAAGTGTTACTGCAGTATCTCTTCCCTCACCATACAATTTCTCGACCGTCCATTCAAATTCTGCGTTTTTCAACTCATGTACAGTGCTGGACAGCCCATTATTGTTCCAGAGGTTAGGCCATGTCTCTAAGTTATTCCGTTTGAAGTACTTTACCAACTCATACAAATGCGTTACGGTATTGGCGACATCTTGAAGGTCCGGCCTAATCGCTATAGTATCTTCTTCTATCATCTTGAGCGAATCCCTCCATGAATCAAGCAAACCCACCGCAAGCGGTGGGGCACCGGGTGGCTTACGGGCCCTTCTCGAGAAGAGCACGTGCTACATATGGCAGATCTTTGTATTCCTTGTCGAGAAGGTGAGGCATTCGAATATGCATCATAGACCGCCTGTATTTACCGCCTGCTCGGCTGGTGGTAGAGATGGCAAAGCGCGCGGAGGCATCTGAAAGAACAGGAATGGTCCGAAGATAATCCGCGGCGTCATAAGCGCGCAAGAAAGCAATGGCATCATTTGTCAGATGAGTCACATTGGGGATCAAAGTGATCGTTCGATTGCTTTGCTCGTCGTATGAGTAAAACGACTGCTCTCTGATCAAACCGAGATCACCGCGGTAAACCGCAAGTTCTCGCATTGGAATGCCGTCGGCTCCCCCAATCACTTCCATTGCGGCTGGCTCGGGGGCTCTCGCCGAACCGAGAACAGAAATCAGGGTTTGGCGTATTGCCTCAAAGACCATTAGAGCGTTAGGCGCCTCTCTTATCCGATAGCAGCCAGTGGCATAGCCTGTGACCATAGCAGTTACCGTTGTTGCCCCATCGGGCGTTGCCATAGTCCTGAGTTCGAGATCGAGACCCTCGCCCACATCTAGGGTCAAGTCGGGACCAACGGCACGTGCGCTGACAATTGGCTGGACCCCTTGTGACGTCCCATTACCGGAGTCTTCTCTTTGCCTGTAGACCTCTGCAAGCACGCGAGTGAGGATCTCCTGGATTTGCTCAGGTTTCTCCTTGTAACGCCGCAAATCCTCGTATACTTGGTAAACAGCATGCAGTACTAGCAGAACCGCCGTTACAAGCACGACTGTCCTTGTGGCGTGAAAGACTTTTTTTATCTCCATTATAGCTCCCTGTTCAAGCCGCCTACAGGCTCTATGAGTTCGAACCACGATCTGGTCAGATCGGACAACGAGACCTCTCGTGTCCCTTTACCTGCAATCGCTTGCCTGCCATAATCCTCTGATTTCTTGACGGATTCCATAAGATTCGATCATCCGCCCAGCGCCTTCCTCGTGAACTTGCCGCGCAATTCGGTGATGACAAATTCGCCGTCTTTGCGGATCAGGCGGTTGTCGAACCAGATTTCGCCGCCGCCGTAGTCTTTGCGCTGGATCAGCACCAAATCCCAGTGGATTGCCGACTGGTTGCCGTTGGGGGCTTCGTCATAGCATTGTCCCGGAGTCAGGTGAATCGAGCCGTCAATCTTTTCGTCAAAGAGGGTGTCCTTCATCGGCTCCTTGACCATCGGGTTGACACCAATCGCAAACTCGCCAATGTAGCGGGCGCCGGCGTCGGTGTCGAGCAGGCGATCCATTTTCTTCTGGTCGACCGAATTGGTGGCTTTGACGATCTTGCCGTTCTTGAACTCGAAACGGATGTTCTCAAAGACGGTGCCTTCTTCGAGCGAAGGAGTGTTATAGGCAATCACGCCGTTGATCGAGTTGCGCACCGGAGCAGTGTAAACCTCGCCATCGGGGATGTTGAGACGGCCGTCGCACTTGACTGGCGGGATGCCTTTGATCGAGAAAGTCAGATCTGTCTCGCCGGGGCCTTTGATACAAACCTTGTCGGTCTTCGACATCAGCTTGACGAGTGGGTCCATAGCTTTCGACATCTTGGCGTAGTCGATGCAGCAAACATCATAGTAGTATCTCTCGAATTGCTCCTGCGATTGTTGCGCCAGTTGCGCCATGGCGTCATTGGGGAACCGAAGCACAACCCATTTGGTGCGTTTGACGCGTTGTTCGAGATGCACCGGTTTGTAGTAAAGGGAATTCCAAAGATTCATTTTCGAACCGGGGATGTCCGTCAAATCAAATGGATTGCTCGAACCACGGATGCCGATATAAGCTTGCGTCTGTTTCATCATCGAGAGATGGAACTTGGCGAACCCCTTGATCTGTTCCTCGGTGTTCGTCAGCAGGAACTGGCGGATGATCGATTCATCATTGTAGTACCAGAACGGGATGCCGCCGACTTTGGTGACTTTGCGGATGACGGCTTTGCCCAATTCGATAGTGGGGATGCCTTTCATTTCGACGTAGACAAGCTCCCCCTTCTGGACGCGGCAGGAATAATTAACCAGAATGTCGGCGAGTTTGTCGTTGCGGGGATCAATCACGGAATACCTCCTGAATGGACAAGAATCTCTTACGCAGTAAATAACTGGGAAGAGGGACAGAAATCAATTATAATCTCCGCATGTTGAGACTTGGAAACATTCGCGTGTGGTCAACGTGATGCCGTCCCATGAGGTGGGTCGCAGAGACACCAGAACGAGGAGAGGTTATTCCCCCTTATTAAAGGGGGATTTAGGGGGTTGTCTTCATTCTTGGTGGATAGGCGATTACAACCCCCTTGGTCCCCCTTTGCTAAGGGGGAAAATCAACTTACTCCTTGTGCATTTCACAAAATCCAGCTTCTCGAACAGTCTCGCGTTGGCAGCTGTAACACTCATGCTGCTATTCGTGGCCTGCGCCAAGGACTTGGCGCCGCCGGGAGGGCCGCCGGACACCAAGCCGCCGACGATACTGGCGACTTCGCCGGTGGAGGGGGACACTTTGATTCCGGTAGATGCCAACATCCGGATCATGTTCTCGGAACGGATTTTGGCGAAGGCGGCCGCAGGCGCTCTGTTCATCTCGCCACCGCTCAAGGCCGAGCCGCGTGTCAAGGCCAAGGGCGCTATGCTGATCGTTGATCCCGCCGTGAATTTCGAGCCGGACAAGACCTATGTCGTGACAATCGGCGCGTCCTTGACCGATTTAGTCGGCAACCGTATGACGAGTTCCACGGCGTTCGCGTTTTCCACGGGGAGTCATATCGACTCGGCAACGGTACGAGGTATCGTTTACAATCAATTCCGTCCGGAGCCGAATTTCAGAGTGTTTGCGTATGAAATGAAACCATGGTTGTACGATTCACTTTTTGCTGTCGTGCCGGACTACATCACCGAGACCGGCAAAGATGGCCATTTCGAATTCAAGTACATGCGACCGGGTGAATATCTGGTTCTCGGTGTGGAAGACAAAGACCGCGACAACAAAATCAACGGTGAGTCGGAGCGGGTCGCGCTGCCGAATTCGACTGCTATCGCTAAGAAGATCACGGAACCGGCGGCAGAATATTCCCTCTATGTCAGCCGGTACGATTCACTCAACTTTGCGCTGGCCAACTGTCGTGGTATTGCCGGCGCGGTGACGATGGAGTTTTCCGGCGGCAAGTTGGATGCGGCGACAATCGATCCCGATTCGATCAGAATCAGCCCTCGCAGCGGAGAGATATTCGCGCCAAAGACGATGTCGGCGTTTGAGCAGGAATCGGGCAAGCTGCATTTCTGGAGTGATCGTTTGCTGCCCGACTCATCGTTTCACATAAAAGTCAGCGGACTGCATAGCATGGAAGGGCGGCACCTGGATGGCGATACGGCAGCGTGTGACGTGCGTTTGCGGGAAGTTGATGACACAAAACCAACGGTCATATCGCGCTCGCCGGCAGCCGATCGGTTTCTGATGCTGCCATCGGAGACTTTGAGAGTAATCTATTCCGAACCGATGACAATACAGACCGGCGCGGCCAAGATTGTGGTTGATTCAACGCTATCGATTGATGTACGAACAGTCGCCGGCCTCGGAACCGAGTATCGCTTTGTTCCCGACGACAGTTTGCCGGCAAATCGACGACTGAAGTTTGTTATGTATAATCGCATGCTGACTGATCTGTATGGCAACTCACCGGCAGACTCATTGTTCCAATTCGATTTTACGGTTACGAGTCCTGACTCACTTGGACTCCTGACGGGGACGATCGAGAGTAATGACACGGTAACGTTCTTGCTGCAGGGTCTCTCCAGGAAAATGAAATACTCATTCTCGCACAGCGGTACAGAGCATTATCGTTGGCAGTTGTATCCCGACAGTTACACGCTCTACGCCTTTGCCGACCAGAATCGCAATCGCCGCTGGGATTTGGGCACGTTGGCGCCGTTGTCATTTGCGGAGCGAGGTTGGATTGTGGCGGATACGATCAAAATCAGAGCCAGATTCGAGCGCGAGGGATTCGATCTCAACTTGAAGTAGCAGGGGTTACGATATGTTTGAAGGATTAGGACTGCCAGTCCCATAACCAGCATTGTCTATCTACGAAGGGATGAGACGGGGTAACCGCTACAGCGACAGGTTGTTGCAGGAAGGGAATTGGGAGTTGCTCCGACACGTCACAAGGGTTGCAAAAGGAAGCCGTTCTCAGTCAAGGAGAGCGTTTATGACAGTAGCCTTGACAGGCGGTACGCTCTGGGAGCGAGTGCTGATCGCAGAGATATAAAGCGTTGACAAGTTCGTTTAACCGTGTATAATTCGTACGTCTTATTGGAAATTGTCACTGTTGACACTCAATGACATCATGATGAAAATGAAGACATTCATACTCCTCGTTCTGGTCTGCCTGCTTCTGACGCCGCTCGCGCCAGCACAGAATGACACCAAAACCGATTTCTGGTCGCAGCAATCACTGGCCGAAACTAGCGGGACAATCACACAGTTGACGATCTTTCCTCAAGTCGATACCGTGGGCGTCAAAACTGTCTATCGAGTCGAGTTCAGTTTGAATGGTGACACATTGCAGCCGGAAGCGACCGTACGGCTCTACTTCCCCACTGGATTCGGGCTGACCGAGATTGACTCCGTGCTCTATTCTGATGACGATCCGGGGAATGTTGAGTATCAGATCGGCGACTTATTCCACGAAGGACAAGAGTTGAGAGTCGAATTTGCCGCTGGCGGGCAGGCCCCGATGATCGGCAGCAAGATAACATTGAAGCTGTTTGGCGTTCGCAATGCGACGGCAACGCGCTCATATCAGATCGCTCTTGCAGTTGTGTCACTGACAAATGAACTCATTGCGGCTCCGACCTGGTCGGCATCGTTTTCTTTACGCGCCGACAAACTGGCATCATTGTCATTGTACCCCGAAGGCATCCAGCAGGTGCGAGCGGGGGCGATTTTGCAATACTCTGTCGTGACGCAGGATCAATTTGGAAATGCGATTTTTGTGCAGCCAATCAACTGGAGCGTGATCGGCGTGCCATCACCGACAGGCACAATTGCAGGCGGCACTTTTCAGGCGAAGCATACTGGCGCTTCCAAGATCGTCGCGAGCTATCAGTGGTTTGCCGATACCAGCAATCTGGTGTATGTGTTGCCTGGCGCTTTTGCGCATTTTGTAATGAGTGGCGCTCCCGAAACTGTGGTGGCTGGCGACAGTTGGCGCAACGGCATTGACGACGTCGTTGTCACGGCGTACGATCTCTTTGAGAACGTAAGCTATGACTTTGATGGAGCAGTTTATTTTAGTTCGAGTGATGCCCAGGCGGTGGTCCCGTATGCAAAGACGGCGCCCTATAGTTTTGTAGCCGCCGATCAAGGTCGCCACACTTTCCCCGGCTCGGGCTTCAGGCTTTTCACAGCAGGAAGGCAGAGCTTGGAGTTGCTCACGGGTGATACCGTGATGCAGACGATCAACGGCATTACCGTACTTCCAGCGTCAGTGGAAAGCTATCAAATGTCTGCACCGAATACTGTGATGGCGGGGCAGGCCTTTGTCTTGAGCGTTAGCCATGCGGCTGATCATTGGAATAATGCCATCACCGGACGTGTTGACTTGCGACTCGCATCCGGTTCAGGTATTGCGCCATCGGGGGCATTGCCGTCGTTGTCATCTTTTTTCGCAGAGAATGGTTCCGGATCAGGCTCTGTCCTGTTAGTGCGAGCGGGAACGGACATACTCAAGGTTGATCTGGGGGGCGTTGTCAGAAATCATCCGATCTTGGTCGTCGCCGACTCGCTAGCGGGATTTGAATCTGCGCATTTCGTAATGAGTGGCGCTCCCGAGTCTGTGGTGGCTGGCGACAGTTGGCGCAACGGCGTTGACGATATCGTTGTCACGGCGTACGATCTCTTTGAGAACGTAAGATATGAATACAATGGCGCGGTCTATTTTCGTTCGAGTGATGCATTGGCGATGATTCCGTATACAAAGTCGGCGCCCTATAGTTTTGTAGCCGCCGATCAAGGTCGCCATACTTTCCCCGGCTCGGGTTTCGGGCTTTTCACAGCAGGAAGGCAGAGCTTGGAACTGCTCAGGGGCGATACCGTGATGCAGACGATCAGTGGCATTACCGTACTTCCGGCGTTGGTGGAAAGCTATCAGTTGTCTGCTCCGGATACTGTGATGGCGGGGCACGCATTTGTCTTGAGCGTTAGCCATGCGGCTGATCGTTGGAATAATGCGGTCTCCGGACGTGTTGACTTGCGACTCGCATCAGGTTCAGGTGTTGCGCCATCGGGGGCATTGCCGTCATTGTCATCGTTTTTCGCAGCGAGCGGCTCAGGATCAGGCTCTGTCCTGTTAGTGCGAGCGGGAACGGACATACTCAAGGTTGATCTGGAGGGCGTTGTCACAAATCATCCGATCTCGGTCGTCGCCGACTCACTGGCGAGATTTGAATTTGCGCTGGATGCGGTGCAGGTTCCCGGCAGGCCGTTCACCGGAAACGCGGAACTCGGAGCTTTCGATCGTTTCGATAACACCTGCGACTGGTTCGATGCCGCGCTTGATCCCGTGACGATCAATTGCAGTGGTCCCGGCTCGGTGCTGAATGGACTCGTTGACACTCCCGGTGCTTTTGAAGATGGTGTCTGCGATCTCAAGAGGATCGGCACGGGTTATTCAGGCAACGATTTGTATGTGACGTTCACCGCCACTTCGCAAACAGGCAAGAAGGGGACCTCGCCGAGTGTCGGCTTCTCCCAATTAAAGATCACGGACGGCAGTCTTGACGAGACGACAAAGTACATTGGTGAGCAGTATACTTTCCGATTGACGATCTCAGACTTTGGGAATCAGCCAGCTGTAATTGATGCGATCAGACTCTATATGGGCAACGCAATGGCCGTCCTGCCGAGCGTAGATCGCGTATTCCCTGACACGATCATGCCAGTGTCGAATCGCACTTACACATTTAGAGGCGACGTTCCCAATCGACCGGGTGAGCCAGTTAGCTTCGCTGCGGCGTTCTCGGGACGGATCGGCAGCGCAACAGTGTCCGACTCCGTCGGCAATCTCGGGGACCTGACGATTCTCCCGTTGGAGGGTGTGGATGTGGCGGCGTCATCGTTGTCGCCCCTTCAAGTCACCCGCGGCAAGGCGTACAGCTTTTCTCTGCGTGTGGTTAACAACAGCACCATTGATCTGCACTTGACAACCGCCACCAAGCTTGCGTTATCGCAGGTTGCCGAATACCCGCTGGAAAATCCTATTGTTGTCCTGGCGCGTGGCGGAGTCACCGAACTCAAGTTTCTGAAAGCGGATATTCCGCTTCAGTCCCCCGACTTGATCTCCGATATGTCGGTTCATCTGGTCGGCACATTAGGCAGCGTGGCATTTGATCGATCGTTCGAGGTTACACCACCGGTGGTAACGCAATCGAAGCCATCGCTCTCCTATCAACCGGCGTCATTGTCGCCGACCACGATGTTTCGCGGACGGGATGTGACATTCACGCTGGATGTGATGAATGCCGGCACGGCGACGCTGTCGGCAGGGTCCGCGTCTGTTTCCCTGTCGGTCTTTGCCGCAGGGCGTCAGATGTCTGCAACTGCGGATGACGGACAAATGCTGTTCCCGAACGGTGCGACGAATCTGACATTCAAACCGCTCTTTGTTCCGGTCGATTTTCCGGCGGCGCTTGACTCATTGGTAGTGGAGATCAGCGGTGCCGCCAATGGGTACGATGAAGCATTCAAAATTCGCATTCCGGGGAGTTCCGTGACGGTGCCGGCAGGAGCAGCGGTACAGCTTATCAGTACAAATCTGCTTGCTCGTAATGCGCCTCATGTCAACATCGGCCAACACTTTGAGATTGCGGCGACTATCCGCAACCAGGGGGATGAACCCTTGCAGCAGATCGTTGTAAAAATGATCAGCGATGGTGCATCGATATTTACCGATTCGACTCTTATCGATTTGCTCCCGGTTGCGGCGGAATCGACAATCACTTACGCGGTGACAGCTGCGCTGATTCCGAGTTCTTCTGAGTTGTTCAGTGCCCGGGTGACCAGAGCTACCGGAGTAAACTCGGGACTGGCGGCCCAAGTGCTCACGCCGCTTGCCGGCACTCAGGCAGTTGTAATCCAAACACCCGCGAACCTGCGGCTGATCTCGTCGATTGCTTCGCCAGCCGAGGCGCAAGATGGCGTGGTAGAACCTTCATCTGTGTTCAGCCTCTCTGCAAGTGTGCTGAACAACGGGCAGTCAACTGTGGGTGAGGGAGAAGTCACTTTGCGACAGCTTGAGGGGACGTTCGTGGCAACGAGTGAACCGACTCAAGTGTTTGCCATCGGACAAGATGTCGAATGGAATCTGACTGCACCAGCTACGAATGATACAGGTCGCTTTGAAATCGCCATCACGCAATCGCCGGAGGATGACAATACGGGCATTGCTGCCAAGGCTATCGATCGAGCGGATACAATTGTAATAATCTCGACTGAAGAACAGGTCGCACTTGGCGTTGATTTTACTTCGTTGTCGCCGACGTTACTGGCTGCAGGCGGCACTTACGAGATGCTGAGGTTTAGCTTTGACATCGTGGGCAAGCCGAAAGAGCCGTACCTCAAATACGTTGATTTGGCGCTGCACGATCGCGCGGGAAATGAGGTCGATCCGTCGGTACTCATTGCCGCAACGAGCTTGCGGTACAACAACAACTCTGACATCACGGGAATCACCAGTGGCGATCGAGTGCGTTTCAACCTTGGGGGGAACGCCGGTCTTCCTCAAGTCGCGGTTTTGTCGATAACGCTACGGTCAGACCCGACGCTGCTTGATGCAGTACTATATCTGGATTCAAATTCTTTTGCCGCGGAGTACATTTCTCCGGCGGGAGCGAAGCCGGTACCCATCACGGCGCGGTTTGCATCACGGTTGATCATCAAGCAGGACTTGACACTGGTGCCGGTGGCGCTGGAGCAGTCGTTTTTCTCCTATCCGAATCCGTTTTCGCCGCTGACCGAGCAGGCTACCATTGTCTACAGTTCGTCCGTGACAAAGCCGGCGACTCTGAAAATCTATACTCTAACAGGTGACGAAGTGTTTAGCCGCACTTTGCCCGTGCCAGTGTCAACCAATGAGCCGAAGAAAGTGATCTGGGAAGGCAAGAACGCTGACGGTACAATCGTACTTAATGGTATCTATATCGCGGTGTTGACCGTCGAGGGAATGCCGGAAGTTAGAACCAAAATTGCGGTGGTGAAGTGATGCGACCATTGCTTGCCATGACATTGCTTGCGGTGACGCTATCGACAACAGCGCCGGCCACTGGCAACGGTGCCGGGCTTTCGCCGTTGTTTTCACATGGCGCCGGCGGTCGCGCACTCGGTATGGGAGGTGCTAATGTGGCTTTGGCCAATGACGCTTCAAGCGTGTTCTGGAACCCGGCGACGTTGACCTCACTGCCTGATCGGAGCTTGTCGCTCTTGTATCTGCCGCTACCGGAGGGGACGAAATACAGCGCTGCGGCGTTCGGTTGGCCGACGGTCGACTACGGCAGCTTTGCGGTGGCAGCATTCTTGCTGACAACGGATCAGATTCAGCGCCGTGACAATCTCGGCAGGTTACTTGGTGATTTTAGCGCAAATCAGCAGATGTATTTGCTGGGCTACGGCAGGAACATCAGCCGACACCTTGCGGTCGGCGCAACGATCAAGCTTTATGGCGAGACCTTTGATAATACGTCCGCGTTTGGCGCTGGCGGCGACCTTGGAATCAAGTTGGCCATCTCGGACTATCTGTCCTTTGGTTTCAACGTGCAGAATCTGCTTGCACCGCAGATGCGCCTCAACCGCGACACCGAGATATTGCCACGCAATCTCAAAGGCGGCGCGGGTGTGACTGTACCGTTCTCCGGCGGGAGAAATCATTTCGCCGTTGAGGTTGATGTCGACAAGACGGAAAAGGTTGATCCCAAGATTCATGTCGGGGCTGAAGTTGCTTTCCTACACAGCTACTTCCTACGCGGCGGATATGATGTCGACCAGATTAATCTTGGCGCGGGATTGCATCTCGGCTTTGTGACTTTCGGATACACCTACCGAACCCAGGATTTCTTCCAACCTCAACATCAAGTCACGCTGGATCTGTCGCTGGGAGAATCAACATCATCGATTCTCGCAAAACGTGGGGCGGAACAACTGAAATCCTCGGAGGAGTTCGCTCGCCAACAGCGTGAACAGGAACTTGCAGCAACACTCGTTAGTGCGCGCAGCTTCTATGATAGCGGTGCTCTCGACTCGGCCCAAGTTTATTACCAAATGGCAGAAGCCTTGACTAATGGAGCCAACCCCGAAGTCAGCGAGCGGTTGGCTGAAATCAAGCGCAAACAATCTGATGAGTTAACTGCCACGGTCCGGGCAGGTGTGCTGGCTGAGAGCGATTCCATCAAGGCGGTCGAGCTTTTCTTGGAATTGAACGAGGCTATCAGCCTAAAAGACATTGAGGCCGCGACCCTGCTAATTGACCGGTTACGCCCCGCCTTTGGAAACGACAACCGCTTCCACGATGGCGAGACGAGTTTCAAAGCATTGGTGGCAGAGCGGTGCGATCAGCTTGAGCGGGAGGCTGCCCGTCTGGTCAGGGAAGACAACCTCGCGGATGCTGCCGTGCGCTATGCTGAGATTCTGAAATATGATCCCGTCAATACCGCGGCGCGGCGAAATCTCAAGGCGGTCTCGGATCAGGTTGGAACCTTGACATTGTTGCGTTCTGGGATCGAAGCGTATCAGGTTGGGGATACAGTTTCCGCCCGGCAGTTCTTTGAGCGGCTTCTAACCGTGAACCCCAACGACTCGGCGGCCCTCGGATTGCTGCAACTGCTCAAGCAGCAGGCTCCGACTTCAGCACTGGCGGAACTCCAAAAAAACGAAGCGATCTGGAGAGTCTATTTGGAGGGCATCGAGAAGTTCCGTGAGGGGGACTACGAGGCAGCGATCAAGCTTTGGGAGCAAGTGCTTGCGGAATACCCCCGGAATGCCGAGACCGAAAAGAACATCCAACAAGCTAAACTAAGACTTAAGAAAAACGACACGACTAATTGATTTGCAACGCATTACACGACTAAGCCTCCACGAGTGGAAGTTTAAGCTGGACAGCAAGGTAACCGAACAGTAGAATTACCGATTCAAATGAGAATATTCGCCAAACCGACCAAGCAGATATTCGCGGAATTCCAGGCAACGGAATCTAAGTTGCCCGATATCCGCACTTTTATTGAGACGGTCTTGTCTGAGACACCGTTTCGGCGAAAGGACGTTACGGCAATCCTATTGGCCATTGAAGAAGCATGCACCAACGTTATTCGTCACGCCTATCTCTATGGCGAAGGCACCCTGAAACTCAAAATCTCACTGTTCAGCGACCGGATAACGCTTTCAATCTATGACAAGGGCAGAAGCTTTGATTTTGAGAAATCGTCCGACCCAGATCTAAACCATTACATCAAGACAGGCCGGAAAGGCGGTCTGGGCGTATATCTTATCCGCAAGGTAACGGACGAAGTCGAGTACAATTCTGCCGGTGGTGTCAATGAGCTACGGATGGTCAAACGCTATCCGAAGGCGCGTCCTGAGACTTCGGCCAAGCCGGAGGGAATGTCGATCCGGTTCAAGTTCTCTCTTTGGACTTCGCTGATAATGACGCTTGTGATTGTGGCTGTATACTTCTTCTGGGAGAACAAAGCGGTTAGCTGGCGTGAGAAGCAGTTTGCTCAAACAATTACGGAGTACAGCAACACGATTGCTTCGCAGGCGACAACCTACTTCATCAATAACAGCTCCGATGTCGAATTCGACGAGTTTGCGCGAAATTTCTCAGAGCAGAATCCGGATGTCTGCTTTGTCTACTTGCTGGACGATCAGAACCGTGTGGTCGCTTCAACCGGGTCACCGCAGGAACTGCATAAGCCTTACAAAAAACCGGCTCCCATTGATGACAAACTGGTGGCGCAACCGCAATGGATTTTGGGAAGCGACGGTCGCAAGGGTGTCTTCTATGTAGTCCAGAACGTCAACTACCAGAACCGTCGATTCGGAACGTTGCATGTCGGCTTCAGCGAAGAACGTCTGGAAAGCAACATCGCCACGACGCGGCGCAGTATCCTGATGGTGATGGGCATAGCGTTTCTGTTCGTGATCGCCGCCGTCTATCTGCTGTCGAACTACTTTGTTAAACCGATTCAGAAGTTGGTGGAAGCGGTCCGTCGTTTCGGCAAGGGTGACCTTGAAAGCAAAGTTACGCTTACCGGCGCCGGAGAATTCGACGCCATTGCGCAGGCCTTCAATGAGATGACGGTCAAGTTCAGGGAGGCGCAGGCGAACAAGGTCGAGCAGGAGCGGATGCGCAAGGAGATGCAGGTTGCCCAGGATATCCAGCATACGCTGCTCCCCAAGAATTTCCCCGACATTGAAGGATTTGATATTGCTACGATCTATCGCGCCGCCAAGGATGTTGGCGGTGATTACTATGACTTCGTCTGGATAGATGAAAACACACTGGGCATCGTTGTCGCCGATGTTTCCGGCAAGGGTGTCCCCGGTTCTCTGGTGATGACGATGATCCGTACGGCGATTCGTCTGGAATCTCGCGGCAATCGCTCACCGGTCGACATTCTTACCAGAGTCAACGAGTTCGTGACGGAAGACGTGCGCAAGGGGATGTTCATCACGATCTTCCTGGTCGTCCTTGATACCCGCAACCGGAAAATTTCGTTCTCATCAGCAGGCCACAACCCGATGATTCTCTACCGAAAAGAAGAGGACAAAACGTTCTTCCTAAATCCCAAGGGCATCCCGCTGGGGATCAATTTGCCGGAAGGAGTCAGTTTCGAGGAAAACCTCAGCAGCGAAAACGTGCGCCTCAAGAAAGGCGACATGTTGGTGATTTATACTGATGGCATCACCGAAGCAATGAATCCACAGCGTGAACAGTTTGGTATCAGTCGTTATCTTGAGTTTATCAAAGACAACTGCGATCTGTCGCCGGATGAATTCACCGAGAAATTCTCGGATGAGTTGCAGAGTTTCACTTCAGGCGCCGAGCAGAACGATGACATCACGATGGTGGTTATCAAGGAGAGAATCGAGGCCGATCAATACATCTTCGCCCGCCGCAAGAAGCTGCTCGATCTCGTTGACGTTGAGAAGCGGTCGGTCGCCGAGGCGTGCCGACTGATGAATCTCTCGGCATCGACTTACTATAGATATAAGAAGCGCCACGAGCTTTATGGTGATGAAGGATTGCTTAACAAGACCCTGCGGGTCGACGACTCTCCCGCACAATTGACGTATCAGCAACGCAATCAGTTGCTGGAAACCATTAAGCAGAATCCCGAATTCGGCGCAACGCGTCTTCGCAAAGAGCTGGAGACGCTGGGACATCGAGGACCGGAGCTGGATGACAAGATCATTTACGGTGAGTTGGTGCGTCTGCGGCTCAACACCCGTCGTCAACGTTACGAGTATTCGCTGCGCGCAGGTGTGGGTTTGACGCCGCAGCAACAGGAGGACTTTGCGCGTCTTCCGCAAGCAGAGGTGGAGGTGCAGCCGCAGGGTGTCGATCGGGTCGCCTATCTCGGTCGGATCAAGGAATCTCTGCAGCAACAGGAAGACGTTCGGCTGGCGGCATGGCGACGCCAGTTGACAGAAATGGGCCTAAACGACGACCACAACGATGTTTTGACTGCGATGTTCGAGGAAATGGAAGGGCAGGTTACACCGGAGCAACTTCGACTTCTGTTTGAGCGGGTGGCTGGTAGAGTCCGTACCATAGATCAGGAGTTGGAGAAACAAAACGTCTTGTCGACAGCACGGCTGGAAGAAGTTGGCAGCAAGCAATGGCAGCAGCGGGCCGACGACGGCATCAGTCTGGAAGTGATCGAGTTGCCCGAGACCGACTCCAAGTTCAAGTTTGAAGAGTACGAGCAGAAGCTGGAGCAGCGCAATCGCAAGAACCGGGACGAATGAAGAAGATAGCCATCATCACCTGCAAAGGCGGAACCGGAAAAACGACGACCGCCATCAATCTCGGTCATTGTCTGGCGCTCTCCGGCAAGAAGGTGCTGATCGTTGATTGTGACAGTCAGGCCAACGTTGGGATGGCTTTTCAGAAACAGCCGCAAAAGGGATTGTCGGAGTTGATGACGACCGGCGACGTGGAGATTGTCAATCTGCGTCCCAATCTATACCTGATCGATTCCGGTGGCATGCGTATCGTCGAGACCGAGCTTTATCTGGCGAGGCAGCCCGAGCGCGAATTGCGACTGCGGCAGGTGCTTTCCAAACTGCACGGTACCGACTATGTCATCTGTGATTGCCCTCCGGCGATAAACCTGATAAATGTCAATGTGCTCAACTACGTTGATGGTGTGGTAGTACCGGTCTCAATGGATTTTTTTGCTTGTGAAGGCGCCAAAAAGACCATAAAGTTGCTTGATGACATCTATACGAAGATCGGGCACAAGGTGGAGTTGATGGGTATACTGGCGACATTCTATGATGTGAGAACCAGAGTCTCTAAGACGATTTACAACCAGTTGCTGACGGAGTACGCCGACAAGGTGTTTACTACACGAATTAGGATCAATACGCAGCTCAAAGAAGCCCAGATGCTGTACAAGACGATTTTCGAGCACGCTCCCTATTCCAACGGCGCACTGGATTACTTCCTGTTTGCCAAGGAGATCGCCGGACTCGATCGGGCTGAGTCGCTGGTAGAGGCTCCACAAGGAGAAGCATGGACGACATAAGAATATCTCTCGACACGACCGGACGTAGCAGCGAACTAACGATGGTAAGGGTCGATGGCGTAATTGACACGATTACCGCCAGCGAATTGGAGCGGGTGATGAACACGCTTCTTGAGCAGAGGAAGTATAAGATAATCGTCGACTTGGCGGGAGTGGATTACATTTCGTCTGCCGGCTGGGGTATTTTTATCAGCAATATCCGCGAAATCAAGGCGCACGAGGGTGATATCAAACTGGCAAGAATGATTCCCAGCGTCTACGAGATTTTTGAGTTGCTCGAATTCGACTCAATCTTGAGAGCCTACGACAATATCGAGAAAGCCAAGGCCGATTTCCGGCCCGCAAACTCGGAACTGGAGCAGCCGGACGGCAAGGCTGACCCGATCACCGCGCCCAATCCGACGTTTGCCAATCCTCCAGCCGAAGTCACGACCGAGGAATATCACATCCAACCCTCGACGGCGACCCAGACGATCGTGGAAGTCCATACCGGTGTTGACACTGAGAAGCCATCGACCCTCGACCAAGAGTTGTTGTCGCTGGTTAAAACCGACCCATTTTATAGCATTTGGGAACTGGCTGACCTGCTGAACAACGCCTCCAATGGCGCCCGTCGCGTTGGCTGGTGGAAAGTCTGGAGCATCTTGCGCCGTCATGCGCTACTTACCAGAAAGAGTCGCTTCCGCCATAGCCGCCGAGGCTAAAGCCACTCTCCGCCACGGTGGACAACCTCTTCAAGATAACCCGAATGCTGGGCTGCTTTGGCGTGGCGCGTTTCTTCTTGCACAAAGCCCGGTTGTGGTCTATAATTGCGGCAGAGGGCCTATGCTATTGCCGTTTATTGTCTATGTCGTCGCGTTGGTACTGCTGTTGGCGGTCGCCGCGCTGGTACCATCTGTCACCAAAGTGGCTGTTGTGGTCGCTCTGGGAGTCGTGCTGACCGGCGCCGGCGCAATACTTTACTACTTCGGCAGATACGGTGACTCAAAGCTTCGCCAGCTCGTGAAGCTCTACCTGCAGCGCCTGGAACAGATGCACGGTGATTTCGTTGCCCGACGCCAAGTTGATCGTCAGGTCGCCGATCTGGCGCGCTTTATATATGAGAGTCTCCATGTGAGTGCGTTGGCGCTCGTAGTCAAAAAGAAGCAGGGATTCATTGTCACCGATATCCACGGTGTCGCACCGGAGAAGGTGAAACAGTTGTGCATTGGTCATCGGGATGAACTAATCCGGGCCATGGAAACGCGTCGTTCCGTGGTGTCTCTGCGCAAGGTCTACGCTAGTGGGAAAGTCACTGTTCCATTGAGCGAACTGCCGTTCGAGGAGGCGATGCCGATTCTGTCCGGCGGCAAATGCTCCCATTTCATTCTGCTGGCTCACTCGACGGGGTACCCTCTGCGGCTTATGCGTCCGTTTTTATTGGCGCTGGCCGACCAGATTGGCGACTACCGGCTGCTTGAGGATCTGTTAAACAAACACAATCAACAAGTTGGCAAATTACGTAGACAACTTGACTTGGTGAATCGGGAGAAAGAGTCTAAGTCGATTTCGCCGACTTTTGACGCGAGGGCGATGATCAACGCACAGGATCGGCTGATGCGTATTCATAACCGCGACCAGCTTTATGAGTCGTTGTTGCGTTTGATCAAAGAGCAATTCAAGGTTGATTTCGCTGTAGTCTTGCTCAAGAACCAGGAGAATGGTGACTACGAGGCAAAATACGGTCAAAATGTGAGCAAGGAACTCGCGTCAAGGCTGTTTTTGCCGGCAGGCAGCGGATTCGCTGCAGACCTTAAGAACAGCCCCGGCTGGAAGCGGTCGGATCAGGTGGCGGATTTTGTAAAGGACAGTGCGGTGCTGCAGATCTTGCAGGAAACGGGTGTCAGCGCGGTAGGAGCGCTCGGCGATGTAGAAGGCTCCGAAAGCGTGATGGCCGTTGGCCGCGTCAAGAGCGGATTTTCCGATGAGGAACTGGAAGCGACGTATTCCTATTGCCGTCTGTTCAATTTAGTGCTGGAGAATCAGGCGCACTTCGAGAAAATCGAGCAGATGTCATATACAGATAGCATGACCGGTCTGTACAACTATCGGTACTTCTACAAACGCCTTCAAGAAGAGATGACGCGCGCCAAGCGATTCGATCGCCGGATGGCCTTGGTGATCTTTGATATTGACGAGTTTAAGGTTTTTAACGATACTTACGGTCACCAATCGGGAGACCATCTCCTTGAGCAACTGGGCAGTCTGCTGGCCAAGTCCGTGCGGTCTATTGATGTTGTTTCCCGGTATGGGGGAGAGGAA
>CAIVAP010000031.1 GCA_903903945.1 uncultured bacterium
GATCGTACTCGGATCAGGCATTGGCGCGATTGTACTCGGCTTTATTGCTCTCGCTTCCGGTTCGATCACGCTGGCGCCGATCCTGCTGGTTCTGGGCTACTGCGTTCTGATTCCGGTAGGAATAATGATCAGGGACAAGGACGGGGAGAGCAAAGTCGAGGGCGGTTAGCTCAGCTGGTTAGAGCACCTGCCTTACACGCAGGGAGTCACTGGTTCGAATCCAGTATCGCCCATTTTATCGTCGGGCGATCGGAGCAGGAAACTGAGGAGAAAAAGCAGTTCGAGACCTTTGGGGTTTCGACGTTACAAAACGACGCAAAGCCCTTGATGGGTTACATACATAGATTTCCCGCATTTAGTCGGGGCCGTAGTTCAGTTTGGTTAGAACGCCTGCCTGTCACGTAGGAGGTCGCGAGTTCGAGCCTCGTCGGCCCCGCTTTGATTCAAGAGACGACCCTTTGGCAAGTATGTCAAAGGGTGTTTTGTATGTGGGGCAAAGAGTTCCGCGATAGAAAGTGCAGTTCGATAGTAGCGTATTCAGTAACTGACGCTTTTCTTGGCTTTCTTGCGAGTTAATGGGACTGTTGCAAAATGGTGATTTTGACTGGAAGTGGGTATGTGGTGGGGTTTGATGACTCAGGGATTGGTGGATTCTCTGATTTACCGGTTCTTTTCGAGCCTCACTTACCGCCTCAGGGTGCTATTGGACAGACTACTCCCTTTAGACCTCGATCAGGGGAATGGGAACCAAGACGATTTTGATCAAACGTTTGAGGTTGTCAGCCAAGGCCGGCATCAACGCCTGAAACTGATTCTTGATCGTTCCGCGATAGCGTGCCCTCTGGTTCAACCGGGTAACCGCCACAACCCAAATCCGAATACAGCTTTCCCAGAGACCGCGTCAACTTGCCAAAATCTATCACCCCCAACAGCGGTCGATACCGATGATCCGCTGCTACCAACTCATCAATCGTCGGAACTACTAAACTCACCTGTCGCTCCAGCTTCTTCAAACTCATTACCACTCAATCTCTCATCCATATTATTCATAATCAACAAAAATCCCTGTTTTGCAACAACCCCTTGACACAACTGCCACGCTTACCAAGACATCGTTAGACGGATCTCTTCAACAGTCCCCATAAAGAACTATTCTCCCAACTCGATAAACTGACGTCATTGTGAGGAATAATACTTCGGAGGAGTTGGCGAAAGATTTCTACGATTTCGCCGGCGATGGCTTGAACGCTTCGTCCAGAACCATGCGGATGGTGCGACCAAACTCCGCACCTGAGATCGGCTTGGTTAGGATAGCATGGATACCGATCGTGCGTGCGTTCTCTCGCGAGATGCCTTCATCAAAACCGGTGCAAAGGATAATGGGCGTACTTGGACTAATCTCGTGAATCACTTGAGCAAGTTTGATACCTGTTATGCCGGGCATTGTCAGATCGGTGATCACCAGATCGAAGCCCTTCGGATTGGCGCGGAACATACTGAGCGCGGTCGCGCTGCTTTCTGTGGCGGTAACACAATAACCCCACTTGCCCAGTTGCAACCGCTGCAAATTGGTGATCATAGTCTCGTCGTCGACGAAAAGGATCGACTCGCTGCCTGCGACGACGACTGGCGACGACACGATCTCGGCATCCGGCGTCGCTTCGACAATTGGTAGGCGAATCTCGAACGCAGTGCCTTTTCCTGGCTCGCTGGAAACGGCGATACTACCGCCATGCTCTTTGATGACACCATGCACAACTGCCAAGCCCATACCTGTGCCTTTGCCGACCTGCTTGGTCGTATAGTAAGGCTCGAAAATGCGTTCCTGAACCTCCGGGGGCATTCCAACGCCGTTGTCACGTACGGTAAGCTTGAGATAGCAGCCCGAGGGGAGTTGTGTCTGCTCCGGTCGGCTCTCGGTCTCCACCTGCACCTCTTCCAGAGAAATCTCCAACACCCCGCCGTCCGGCATGGCATCGGCTGCGTTAATGCAGAGATTCAGCACCACCTGGTGCATTTGTGTCGGGTCAGCGAGAATCGCTCGTGCCGGCGACGCGGTGAAGTTCTGCTTGATTGAGATGTGTGATGGCGTAACGCTAC
>CAIVAP010000032.1 GCA_903903945.1 uncultured bacterium
GTCTGAGGCAGACCCGGAGACCATCGCCCGCGCCCACAAGGTTCATCCCGTCAGTGCACTCCAGACCGAGTATTCCTTGTGGTCGCGGGACGTTGAGGCCGACATTCTGCCTACAATTCAACAACTTAACATCGGATTTGTGGCTTATGCCCCCCTTGGCCGAGGATTTTTATCCGGGGCAATCCGGTCACGAAGCGATCTACAACCCGGAGACTGGAGGTTGGAGAATCCGCGATTTACCGAGGAGGCAATCGCCAGAAATAGCCGGTTGGCCGATCTTGTAACTAAAATCGCGGAGGAGACTAAAGCCACAGCAGCTCAAGTCGCATTGGCATGGGTTCTGTCGCGCGATGTCCCCCTCGCCGCGATACCGGGGACACGGAAAACTGAACGTCTGGAAGAAAACTGGGCGTCACAAGACATAACTTTACGAACGGAACACCTGAACCGTCTTGAGTCCCTTATTAATCAGGGTGTGGTAGGCGATCGGTACTAATCGTGTGCAGAAAGTCCGATAGGTCAAAACCGCTTTGGTTTTGACATTTGACGCCCAACGCTCTTGGCCGCGCAGCGTGATCATGGTGTTTCAGATTCATCTTGAGATGAATGTAGGGACACAGTCGTAAGATGGCAAGAGAAAACGCCTGACGCTGCGCTGTGGATGGGGTTCAGTCACAAGGTGGCGGTCGCGCGCTTTAGAGGGAACACGACGTACGCATATTGCGTACAATGTGAGCGATTGAATAGTAGAAATTGTCTGATAACGGAAACGAGGGGACTCGGTTCTCACTAAGCAACCCTTTGCTGCAAGGAGCAATTCATGTTTTCCACAAGGTCAAACGGAAATCTAATGCTGACTGCGATTGTGGTGCTACTGTTCGGAATGAGCAGTATGTCATTCGCCAAGGAGGGAAAAGAAGCCAAGGAAGAGAAGAAATTCGACAAGAAGGATTTGCCGACCGCTGTGACTGCCGCTTTTCAGAAAGCCTTTCCAAAGGCCATGATCAAGGGAGTTGACAAGGAAATGAAGGACAGCACCCTGTACTACGAAATCGAAAGCGTTGATGGAAAGACAGAGCGTAGCTTCCTTTACCTGCCCGATGGCACCGTTTTCGAGACTGAAGAAGGCATCGAAGCCAGCATGCTACCGGCTTCGGTGAAGGCGACCATCAGTACAGATTACCCGCAAGGAAAGATCAAAAAGGCGGAGAAAATCACGCGCGGTACTTCCACTGAATATGAAATCAAGGTAGTGGCCGGCAAGGAGAAAACTGAAGTAGTCCTGGACAGCTCCGGAAAGGTAATCAAGACCGAAAAAGCAGGCGTCAAGAACGAGAAAGACGAGAAAGACGAAGATCAGGACAAAGACTAAGCCGGAACATGCACAGCGGGTGGTTCTGTGAACGTGAACTACCCGCGGTACTAACGAAAAGCCGGTTGCAGGCATGTTGTGATCTTTAGCCCGTCACTCGGCGCTGCGCTTTGGGTGGGCTACAGGTCGAAAATGTCTGGCAATACGTTTAACCGGGAACCTAACCTGCGAAGTTTCGTACAAGGGAGAACCAGGAGCCAGGATTGAACACAGACAGCCAGATTGATGTAAATAAACTTCCGCAGATTACTGCGGTATTCTGGATCATGAAGATCGCTGCCACGACGCTCGGTGAGACGGGGGGCGACTGGTTGTCCATGACCATGAACCAGGGGTACCTGAACAGCACGCTGATCTTCTTCAGTCTGTTCCTGGTCGCTTTTGGAGGTCAGCTCCTTGTCAAGAAACATCATCCTTATCTCTTCTGGACTGTCATTGCTGCTACCAGTACCGCCGGCACGACGATGTCGGACTATATGGATCGCACGCTGGGACTCGGCTACACCAATGGCGCCGCGATTCTAGTGGTCATTCTGCTTTCTCTGCTAGCGCTGTGGCGATTCACAGTCGGCAATGTGGAAGTCAGTAATATTCGTACGCGAAAAGCTGAAGTGTTCTATTGGGTCACGATTCTCTTCTCGAACACATTGGGTACTGCCCTGGGGGATTTCCTGGCCGACGACTCCGGTCTCGGCTTCTTCGGAAGCTGGCTCTTGATCACCGGCATCCTGGCAGTGATCTTGGCAGCCACTTACTTCACGCGAATCAACAAGGTCTTGCTATTCTGGATTGCTTTCATCCTGACCCGTCCGTTCGGCGCCACTTTCGGGGATGTTCTCACCAAAACTCACGAAGCGGGAGGATTCGATCTCGGAAGGGGCTATTCATCCCTTTTTCTCTTGGCGATCCTCCTTGTCACAATTCAGATGACGTACTGGAATAAGAAAGTGGGCTTGGCGTCGACACCATCTGACTGAATCGGAAATCACCATTATCACGACGCCGCTCAACTCCGAGCGCCTCTGACATCGCTTCGTGATTATGGTGTTTAAGATTCACTTTGAGGTGAATATAGGGACGCCATCGTCAGATAGCAAGGGAAAACTGGTCAGGCAGGAATGCCTAACCTACCGAGGCCGCGGCGCACCCTTCGACGGGCTCAGGGCGAACGGTGCGAACAAAGGAAGGTGTCAAAACCGAAGCGGTTTTTGCCTACAACTAACTCAATCTCCGCACTGCGTCAATAGCGAGTAAGAGCAGTTTCTGTCGCTCTGTGGGACGATTAGTGGCCCACCGGCGGGCATCCCATTCGCTGCCGCTGACATCATCTCCGGCGTAGAGAACCTGAGCAAAAACAATTTTGCGAAAGCGCGCCACTGCGAAGAAGGCAGCCGCCTCCATCTCCACGGTGAGACATCCTTCCCGTTTGCGAGAACGGATCTTGCGTGGTGTTTCGCGATAGAAAGCATCAGTTGTCCAGGTCAGCCCCGTTTTGAAAGGAGTTCCGTGATGTTTGCAGGCCAGCTTGATGGCTGCCACAGCATGCGGATGCGGCCGGTTGATGCGGCCGCGCGGCTGATAATGGAAGCTGGTGCCTTCGTCACGAATTGCGCCAGTGGGAATGATCACGGCGCCCGGCAGCAGGTTCTTGTCCAAAACCCCTGCTCCGCCACACGCAATGATGTGTTTCACGCCGAGAGCGATTAGCTCCTCCATGAATGCTGCGGTCATAGACGCACCCAAACCGGGATGGCAAAGAGCGATTCGATTCTTCCCACTGCCGAGCGTGTAGATCGGGTGTTTGCCCATTTCGCTGGTGAGATGGTGAACAACCGTGATCTCCTTGCGTGTCTCCAGCTTCTTCAGGACGTCGCCAAAGAAGCAGAGAACCGCTCGTGACGGAAGGCGAACACGCGCAGCTTTGGTCTGGGAAGGTTCTATTATTGCCGGTCCGGTTCCAGCATACTCGGGCAGCAATGATTCTCGCGATTTTGTCATGGTACGCCTCTATGATGCTCAGGTGACTGTGCTCAGTGATAATGGTATTTCAGATTCATCTTGAGATGAATGTAGGGACACAGTCGGCAGGTGGCAAGGGAAAACCCACCCAACGCTGCGCTTTGTGGGGTACGGTCGGATGGTACCCTGTCGGGTTCGGCGCTTCACTGCGAACCCGACCTATCTGACTAAGTATTGCATAAAGCATTTATATCCTCTAATTTTGGATAATCGATGGATGCAAAGAAGCTATATCAGAGACTGGAAGAGGACTTCATAGAGCCAGGCCTAAGCGATGACTGGGCTGAGTATATGGAAGAAGTGAAGGATTTTCTTAGTGATAACTTCAAAAAACGATCAATGGGCTTGGTTTGCGACAATTCCAGAGAGATAAGCAGAGTTTATACCGCTGTTTTTCCAACAGATGAAGTAATGCAAAGAATCTTAGATAGTGGAGCAACAGACGCATTACTATTTGTTCATCACCCTTCCATTTGGGATATAACAAAAGCTCCAAATGTTTTTCAACAGATGAACAGGGAATTATTGAGACAGTTCAGGGAGAGAAGGATTTCTATTTATAATTTGCATGTGCCATTAGATAAATCCGGGGAGTATTCAACAAGCGGGACTCTGGCAAGAGCTTTAGGAATAAATCCGGAAAAGGATTTTGCTCCTTATTTTGGTGGTTTGTGCGGTGTTGTCGGAAGGACTGATTGTAGAACCGTCACTGAGTTATCTAAACAGTTTGATAAAGCTGTTGGTCATAGGACGATCCTTTATCCATATGGGCGCAAAGAAATAGATGGCGGAAGAGTGGCAGTAATTGCAGGAGGGGGAAATGATGTGGAAATGCTTGAAGAAGTGGCAAGAGAAGGAGTCAATACTTTTATCACCGGAATTACTGCATTGAATGATCATTCAAGAAAAGCACACGATTATGCAAAACATCATAGAATAAGTGTTCTTGGTGGGACTCATTATTCCACTGAAGCATTTGCTTGCAGAGCGATGTGCAATTATTTCGAAAAGTCAGGGCTTAGTTGCATGTTCTGTGAGGGTGAACCTGGATTGCAAGATTTGTGATTGCAGGAGAAAACCCACCCGACGCTGCGCTTTGGGTGGGGTACAATAATCATTATCGTTTCGCCGACTTCGCGGCGTATTCTCGCACAACCGTGGTTTGGATGCCGCCGCGAGAGTAAAAGCGACCTTCGAGCCGGGCACGACGGGGTTTGATCGCCGCGACTATGTCATCAAGAATTTTGTTGACGGCATTCTCGTGGAAGATTCCCTGATCGCGGTAGGCAAGCAGGTATTCCTTGAAGCTTTTCAACTCAAGACAAAGCTTGTCGGGGACGTAAGTCAGGACCAACTGGGCGAAATCGGGCAAGCCGGTCTTGGGGCAGACGCAGGTAAACTCGGAGGTTTCCATGCTGATCTCGTAGTCGCGATCGGCATAGATGTTTTTGAAGGTCTCAATCGCGGGGGTCTTCCAGCCGCGGATATGATCCTGTCTGCCTTCGTATGATGATTTCTTCATGTGGGTATTATACGGCGTTGTCCGGAGAATGCCAGTGAAAATCCGGATCGCGGCGCACAATTGTCTCCGCTACAGCCAGCAAGGAAGACAACCCCCTAAATCCCCCTTTAATAAGGGGGAATAACCTGTCTTCGTTCTGATGTCTCTGTAGCCCAGATTACGGGACAGCCTTAGACTGTACGCCGCGCACAATTGAGAGCCATCAGAAAAGGGTTCGTGACGGCGCGGCCAGGTGGTAAGCACGAATGTCGGGTTCGGCGCTTCGCTGCGAACCCGACCTACCTTACTACAGCCAGCAAGAAGGAACCCACCCGACGCTACGCTTTGGGCGGGGTACCGAACATCCGCGTGGGGCCGTAAACTTGTTTGACAGCGATGGTCAGACTCGTATATTCAGCAGAGCAGGGAGCGTAAGAGCATGGAATCAGCGATCAAATCGGACAAGGCGGTAGTGCTGCTGAGCGGCGGTATCGACTCGGCGACAACTCTGGCATTTGCCAAACATGCGGGCTATCGCCTCTACGCGATTAGCTTCGATTACAAACAACGGCACCGTGTCGAATTGTCGTGCGCGCGACGCGTGGCCGCATTTGTCGGTGTCGAAAAACATTTGGTCTTCCCTATTGACCTGACGGCAGTCGGCGGTTCCGCTTTGACTGCAAATATCAAAGTGCCAAAACATCGCCCGGAATCCCAGTGGACTACGGAGATTCCGATCACATACGTGCCCGCGCGAAATACGATATTTCTTTCAATCGCGCTGGCATGGGCAGAGACGCTTGACGCACGCATGATTCTCATCGGTGCTAACGCCGTTGACTATTCCGGCTATCCTGATTGTCGCCCGGAATTCATCGTAGAGTTTCAGAGGCTGGCAAATCTCGCCACCAAGGCCGGTATCGAAGGACGACCGATAATGCTGCAGGCACCGTTGATTGATCTGACCAAGGCGGAGATCATTCGCAAGGGGGTTGAGTATGGCCTTGATTATTCGCTTACGAGCAGTTGTTACGATCCGGCGTTCGATGGCCGTGCTTGCGGCGGGTGCGACAGTTGCCTGATTCGCAGGAAGGGTTTTGTTGAGGCTGGAGTTGCCGACCCGACCCACTACATGCAATCGTAACCGCCGATGCCGTACCACCCCAAAATAGCACCATGGCCTGAGGAATTCACAGGTTTGCTACCGGTTAGCGAAGTGTTCTATTCGCAACAAGGTGAAGGCAGGTTCGCCGGAGTGCCAGCGGTCTTCATCCGGTTGAAGTACTGCAACCTTGGCTGTAGCTGGTGCGACACGCGTTTCACCTGGGAGGAAGGTAAGATTGAAGAGGGCGCGCTGTTCTCGGCGTCTGATCTTGCTAATCTGGTAACCGATCAGATCGCTCTAACACAGGCGAAGCCCAAAAATGTGCACGTCGTTCTGACCGGAGGGGAACCGATGTTGCATCAGGATCGTCTGCCGGCGCTGGTCGACGAATTGGGCAAATACGGCTTTGGGTTCTTCGAAATGGAGACCAATGGGATGTTTGTGCCGAGTCTGGAGATGGTCGAGAGAATATCCTGGTGGAATTGTTCGCCGAAGCTGACGAACAATGGACTCGTGAGAGAGGTCAACATTGTTCCCGAGGCCTTGCACACCATCGCCGCTACGGGGCACGCTGATTTCAAGTTCGTAGTGCAGAGTCGTTCCGACTTTGATGAAATCGCACGCGACTTTGCGTCACTGGTTAGCGCGGAGAGCATCATCTTGATGCCGGAAGGTATCACACCACAGAGCCAGCTTGCGGTCATGCCGTGGCTGATGGAAGAATGCTCGCGGCGTGGGTATCGTTTTTCGCCAAGACTACAAGTATTGGCCTGGGGCAACCAGCGCGGCAGATAGGTAGAAGGTTGCAGATCACCCACCGCAAGCGGTGGGGCACCCTGTGCTCGCGAAAAATGACACACGAATACGGGCACGTGCAGTGTGCCCCTACAGCAATTTTCTGGAGGGCAATATTCCCACCGCAAGCGGTGGGGCACCCGGCGGATAGAGAGTTTCGCTCGGCTCGGTTTTTTCGTTTGATTGTCAGCATCAATCCCATATTCTTGGCGCGTGTACAAGAGCATCGCCAAATACTACGACTTGCTGGGGTGGAATGAATTCCACGATGTTGCCTGGCCACGACTAAAGCCGCTACTGGAAGAAAGCAAATCCAAATCGTACTTAGATCTCGCGTGCGGTACCGGCTCACTGGCGTTTACGGTCTCACGATTGGGCCGTGAGGTCGTTGGCTTAGACAAATCACCCGAAATGCTAACGATGGCAACACGACGGTTGCGTCTATTCAAAGGCAAAACCAAGCCGCAATTCGTTAAAGGAGATATGACACGCTTTAACCTTGGCAGGCAATTTGACGGCGTCGGTTGTTTTTTTGATGCCGCCAATCACATCCTTAGCGAAACAGGGTTCTTTAACTTCGTGAAGAGCGCGGCACGTCACCTGCGGCCGGGAGGATTCTTCATCTTCGATCTAAACACTGCGGTCGGGTTACGACATTGGGACGCCGTGCTGTTTAGCGAGCGAGGAAAACACGCGCTTCTGATGAAGGGTTCATACGACCGGCACACGCGGTTCGCGTCGATAACGATCGCAGGATTTGTCAGTCTCTCGGGTGGTAAGAAGGATGAGTTCAGGGAAACCTTTCACGAAAAAGCCTTCCCACACAAGTACATCGTGTCGTGCCTGAAGAAGGCCGGTTTCGGTGATATTGAGGCTTCGCCAGGCAAAGTTGGTTCAACGTTGCGCAATACCGGGCGAGTGTTCTATACTGCTTACAAAATCGGTTGCCCAACAGGTGAAAAATGAAATTGACTGACAAAGAACTGACCCAACTCGCTTTGGCTGCCGCCGAGCACTCGCATTCCCCCTACTCTCATTTTCGCGTCGGCGCGGCGTTGATAGCTGATGACGAGGTATTTTTCGGCGCCAATATCGAAAACCGCTCCTATGGCGTCACGGTTTGCGCAGAGAGAACAGCGGTGTTTACGGCAGTCGCTGCGGGTAAGACACATTTCGAGAGACTGGCGGTCGCGTCACCAAACAAGGAATTTATCACTCCCTGTGGCGCATGTCGGCAAGTGCTTTCGGAGTTCTGCGACGATCTGAAAATTCTGCTGGTGAATTCAGAAGGATCCGTCCAAAAGACGACGCTCAAGAAGCTGTATCCGAGGCCTTTCGCCCGAAAAAAGTGATTCCCGCCTACCGTTAAAATCGTACCTTTGTTCGCGGGGCATAGGAAGGAATGTGTCTGTGCCGGATGACAAAGATCGGGATAACTCGCCCAGCCGAATCAAGAACGAAATTGACCTCGCCGGTTACATCGATGCGGCTCTCTTAAAGACTGAGACAACAACCGAGCAGATTGAGAAGCTTTGCCAGGAAGCCGCGCGATACCACTACAAGGCGATTTTCATAAACCCAGCTTATGTGAGACTCTGTCGGGGATTACTCGAAGGCACTGGAGTTCGCGTGGGGAGTGTTGCCGGATTTCCATTGGGGGCTACAACCACCGAGGTCAAAATCTATGAGGCGCAGGAAAACGAAAACCACGGCGCGGAAGAAATTGATATGGTCGCGAACATCGGCGCTATCAAATCGGGAGATTTCGGGCTGGTAGAGAGAGACATTGCCGGCGTACGCAAGGCGCTGTCGCATAACGCCACTTTCAAAGTCATCATAGAGACCACGCTGCTGACTCGCGTGGAGAAAATCACTACTGCAAAGATCGTCGCTGACTGCGGCGCCGATTTTGTCAAGACCTCGACAGGGATGTTTGCTCAGGCGAGTGTCGAGGACGTAGCGCTGCTCTTCGAGACGGTCGGTCACAAAATCGGTGTCAAGGCTTCAGGAGGCATTCGCACTTTGCAGCAGATGTTAGCGATGATCGAAGCCGGCGCTTCGCGTATTGGTACCAGTGCCGGTGCGCATATCATAGAGGAGCTGAAAAACCGTCGATGAAAAGCGTTTACGAATTGATTGCTGCCAAACGGGACGGAGGCGAGCTATCTGAAGACGAGATCACGTTTCTCGTCAATGGTTTCACCAAAGGGGACATCCGAGATTACCAGATGTCCTCTTTTCTGATGGCTGCCTTTATCAACGGCTTGTCTTCAGCGGAGACGTCAGTATTGACGCATGTCATGCTGCACTCCGGTGAAATCGTTAAAGTGCCGGGGCTTGACCGTTCCCTGCTTGACAAACACTCGACAGGCGGCGTGGGTGACAAGCTGTCACTGACAATGGCGCCGCTATTGGCGAATTGCGGCGTGGCAGTTGGTATGTTTTCGGGGCGCGGCCTTGGTCACACCGGCGGTACGCTTGACAAACTGGAATCAATACCGGGCATGCGTATATTCCATTCCCGCTCAGAGTTTGCACGGCTGCTCAAAAAGCACCATTTCGCGATTTCCGGCCAGACAAACATGATCGCTCCCGCAGACAAAAAAATCTATGCCCTGCGCGATGCTACCGGCACGGTTGAATCGATACCGTTGATTGTTGCCAGTATTATGTCCAAGAAATTAGCCCTGAAATCAGACGGCATTCTTTTTGACATCAAGACGGGTTCCGGCGCTTTCATGAAAACAAACAAGCGGTCGCAACAACTGGCTGAGGCTCTGCTGGCGGTGGCGAGAGGCTCTGAACTCCCCGCACGCGCGGTTGTCACGAATATGAACCAACCGACCGGCAGAATGATCGGCAACTTCCTAGAGATTTCCGAAACCGTGGACGTGCTCCGCGGCGGGGGACCGGCAGACACGGTTGCTTTGACCTTGGAGTTGTCTGCCGAGATGCTGCTGTTGGCGGGAATCGAGAAGGATGTCGCAAGCGCCCGGAGATTGCTGAAGCAGGAACTCAAATCTGGACGCGCTTACGAGTCGTTTCTGCGCTATGTGAGTGTTTGTGGCGGTCAGGCAAAGGCGGTAGAAGAACCTGATCGTCTCATCAGTCGCGCCCACAAATCGGTTGTCAAATCGCCACGGTCAGGATACATTAAATCGATGGCCACGGACCGGCTGGGATATCTCGCGGGTAAGCTGGGAGCGGGTCGGTCTGCCATTACAGATCGGATTGATCCGTTGGCAGGAATCGAACTGGCGGTGCGAGTCGGGAGCGAAGTATCGGCGGGTGAGCCACTCGGAACAGGATACGCACAGAAGCAGACGAAACTCACCGGCTTTGACCGCGACTTCATCAACTGTCTAACATTCTCCGATCAGCCGCCGCGACCGGAGCGACTGGTGTTGAAGCATCTGCGACATGGATAGGAAGGATGATCGGCCGTTTATCGGTGTGGTGTTCAAATGCTGCAAGGTTTACAGCCGCATCTACTTGAACAAGCAGAAGACCGCCTTTGTTGGTTGGTGTCCGCGCTGCGCGGCACAGATTCGCATCAAGGTCTCACCGGATGGGACAGACGCAAGATTTTTTGAGATGACATGAAACGACAGAGGGTCAAGATAGTGATCGTGCCACTGGGAGACGTCGACTACTTCCAGATCAACAAGCTGTCGACCACGCTCTCCAGCCGCTTCGGGTACTCCGTCGACATTCTACAGGGGATCAAGATACCCAACGAAGCGTACGATTTGATCAAAGGACAGTACTTTTCGACAATGATCCTGCAGAAGCTGGAACTGCTCAAGGCAACCGACAAGGAGAGGATCCTCGGCGTGATCGAGGATGATATCTATAACGCGCGGCACCATGTATTGGTGTCGGATGTCGATGCCGTTGGGGGCACGGCGCTGGTGTCACTCTTCCATCTCAAGCAGCAGTTCTACGGCCTGCCGGACGATGAAAAGTTGATCTACCAGCGTCTTGTGAAAGAAGCGACTCGTGTCGTGGGGGCGCTGTTCTCAATCCCCTATTGTCGCAATCCCAAGTGTGTGATGTACAATTCCGATGAGATGTTTGATATCGATGAAAAATCAGAGAAGTTCTGCGACATCTGCCGTCGCACTTACATGAAAGTGATGTAACGTGCTGACGGTTTCGCAAGTCCTCGACCAGTTACGTACTGATGACAGCTTCATGCGCAACGTCACCGAGTGGCATGTCGAACCGCCAAAACCCGCCGTCTATGCCGATTTCCCCGACTCGGTTCCGGCACTGCTAAGAGAGTCGCTTAACAAGCGTGGTGTTCATAAGCTCTATTGTCACCAGGCCGAGGTCTTCAGTGCCGTTCAACGTGGTGAGAATGTAACGGTCGTTACACCGACGGCATCGGGCAAGACGCTCTGTTACAACCTCCCGATATTGGCGCGGACAATTGCCGAACCGGAGGCGCGCGCGCTGTACCTCTTCCCTACCAAGGCACTGTCGCAGGATCAGATGCTCGAGTTGCACGGGGTCATCGAGGATCTCAAGCTCGAAATCAACACGTTCACCTTCGACGGCGACACTCCGGCAGAGATCAGACGCAAAGTTCGCAAGGCCGGGCACATCGTCGTAACCAATCCCGATATGCTGCACACCGGTATCTTGCCGCATCATACCAAGTGGATCAAGCTATTTGAAAATCTGAAGTTCGTCGTGATCGACGAAATCCATACGTATCGCGGTGTGTTTGGTTCTCATCTGGCGAATGTAATTCGACGCTTGGATCGCATTTGCCGCTTCTATGGCTCGACCCCGCAGTTCATCTGCTGCTCGGCTACGATCCGCAATCCCAAAGAACTGGCGGAGAATGTTACCGGTCGCCCGATGACGCTGGTTGACAAGAACGGTGCGCCGTCGGGGGAAAAACATTTCGTATTCTACAATCCGCCGGTCATCAACAGCCAACTCGGCATACGCAAGTCATCGCTAAAAGAAGCAGGTCGCATTGCGCAACGCTTCATCACTAACAAGGTCCAGACGATAGTCTTCGCCCCCTACCGCCTGATGGTCGAGCTGCTGCTGATCTATCTCAAGCGCGATTGCCAAGGGGCGCGCGTCGAAGGTTACCGTGGCGGCTATTTGCCAAACGAACGGCGCGCCATCGAACGCGGACTTAAGTCGGGGGAAATCACCGCAGTGGTGGCGACAAACGCGCTGGAGTTGGGGATTGATATCGGCACGCTCGATGTCTCGATCATCACCGGCTATCCCGGTACCGTCGCCTCAACGCGCCAACAGGCAGGGCGCGCGGGGCGCAAGGGGGGCGTAAGTGTGTCGATCATGGTGGCATCCAGCTCAGCGATAAATCAATATGTCGTCAACAATCCTGACTACTTCTTCGGCTCACCATCCGAGATGGGCATTGTTGATCCGAACAATTTCGTGATTTTGACATCGCACTTAAAATGCGCGGCGTTCGAGTTGCCATTTCAGAAGAATGAGAAGTTCGGCGTCGAGACTACCGAAGAGATTCTGGAATACTTGCAGACCAAAGGCATCCTGCGGCTTTCGGGGGACCGCTGGCATTGGTCATCGGAGATCTATCCGGCAACCGAAGTGTCGTTGCGGTCCGCATCACCGGAGAATTTCGTGATTTTGAACACTTCCGATAACAACCGCGTGATCGGTGAAGTCGATTATTTCGCCGCGCCCATGTTGATACATCCCGAGGCGATCTACATACATCTCGGCAACCAGTTTCAAGTGATGGAACTCGACTGGCAAGGCAAGAAGGCGTATGTCAAGGAAGACAAGGTCGACTACTACACCGACGCCGAAACCAAAGCCGACCTGCGCGTACTCGAAATCATTCAGGTTGAGGGGGCGCTCAGCTGGGGTGAAGTCTCGATCACCAATGTCACGGTGCTGTTCAAGAAGATCAAGTTTGATACGCATGAAAATGTCGGGTCGGGGAAGTTGGCACTTCCGGAGATCGAGATGCACACTACCAGTTTCTGGTATGAGTTTGAGCCGGAAGTCGGCGAGCAACTCGGCTTCGGACACGAAAATCTCGGGGCCTCGCTGCGCGGTCTGGCGAATGTTCTCGGCATCGTGACGCCGCTCTGGCTGATGTGCGATCCGCGCGACATCAGATCGATCTCACAGGTGAAGTCGTCCTTCACCGAGAAACCAACGATTTACATCTATGAAAGCGCACCCGGTGGTGTCGGCTATGCGCAGAAGTTGTTCCGTATTGCGCCGGAAATCTTTGCTGCCGCCGGTCGACTGATTAAAGAGTGTCCCTGCGAATCGGGCTGTCCATCATGTGTGGGGCCGGAGATTGAGGTTGGCGCGGATGGGAAGAAGAATGTGCAGAAGATGTTGGAGCGGGCGTTGGCAGGGATGGCCGCGAAGGCCGTGTAGCATAGAATTACGCTAATGACATATGAGGAGGGTACCGTGAAGCATTTACACATCTTAGCCGTGATCCTATCTATGGGGCTGTTGCTGGCGACGTCGGCGAACGGTGTTTCACGCTTTGATCACACCAAACCGGCAGGTGTCTACTTGGCTGTCGGATTCAGTGCAGGTCCGGCCGAAGTTCATTTTAGCGACCGCCGGAAGATGATTGATAGCAAGAACGCTTTCGGCAGGAATCTGCGAATTGGATTCGTGGTTCATCCGCGACTCTTGGTGGGCTTTGAATACAACAACTGGCTAAAGGATCAGCAAGGTACAGACTATCTTTACCAGCATTGCTCCGTTGCCGCCTCCTATTACTTCTCTCAGAGACTGTTTGTGAAGGCAGGTATTGCAATGGGATTCGTGTCACACAAGCTGGACGACACAAACGACTATGACATCACATATAGCGAAATGGGTGCGGGCTTGGGTTTCGGAGTAGGTGTCGACATCCACCTGACTCGCTCACTTTCTCTCGTCCCAGCGGTGCAATACAATTATCTCGACTTCAAAAATTCGGCTGCAAGTCAGATCGCCGCCGTTATAGGGCTTGGCTGGTTCTGGTAGATAGCTGCCCGGCACGCGCTTTTTTGACACTTTTTTGCACGGGGGCTACGACGCAAGGGTCGATTGTTCTTGACTTCATCTGTCATTGATAACATCGTTTATGGAGTCACATTTTGCAAAAGCGCTCATGACCGGTGTCGAACGGCGCCAAGAAGGAGTATAGATGTATTTGAAGTTCCGTTGCGGGAATTGCGATCATCAGATGGTCGTGCAGTTCTTGAAACCGGGGGAGGTCGCGAAGTGCAAGGCATGCGGCGCCGACAGTGTTGTCCCGGCAGATGCAGTCGCGGCAGACGGCACGCCCCCGAAGGCACAGGTCGCCAGACCTGTAAGCCAGCAATCCGGAATCGCCAGGGCTCCGGTGATTCCGGTCACATTGACTTCCGAAGGACTCGGATCCATTGTCACGTATTTGCTCTGGGTTGATGTTGTGCTCAGCCTGGTTGGAGCCAAAGTAGTGCTGGCTGCATTTGGGACTGGCGAAGGGCAGTTGGCGCTCGTGACGTTCGGCAGGTTTGCCCAGCAGAGTTCCCCTTCAAACTGGACAGCTCTGACGTCGGGAACTCAGTTACTGATCGGCCTCGTGGTTCTTATTTGCCCTCGTGTCGTCCGTGATATGGCTGGTCTGGATGTATCGCGTGCACAGGGACCTTGACAAACTCTATCCGGGATACAAGATCAGCCCGGGGCAGGCGATTGCCCGGTTGCTGATACCCATATACAACTTCTGGGGATTTTGGAGTGTGTTTGCCACTCTCTCCGACAAGCTCCGGCAGGAAGCTGGGAAGGTTCGGGAGCAGGGTAGCACGCTTTACACTCTGCTGATTGCCCAGTACCTTGGTTTCGTATGCGAAATCGTTTTCCACGTGCTCGGAAGAACCAGTCAGGCGTGGTCGCTCACGAATTGGATACTTCTGCTTCTTATGAGCGTGATTTCCGTGGTGTTTGCCTTGGCAATCCGGAGAGGACTGAGACTCCAGAGAGACGCGGTGAATGGCACGGTCTCTAAATCTTAGGTCCTGACGGCGAAGAAGTCTTAGGCGACCACGGGACAGAGCATAAAGAGACCTCCGGTAGCCCTTTTCCCTGTGGCGCCTTGGTTTTCACGATCTCACTCCACGACACCCTGACGGTCTGTCGAGCAATTCCAGGAGACCAGCGGGGTAGAGTATTTTCTTCCCTTCGCGAAACTCGTTCAGTGGCACCCAGATAGCCTTGAAGGCCGTCCCCTCCTCGTCACCGACGACAGACCATGAGGAATCATAATAGGAATCGTCACGGAATCGTCCTTCGTAGACCAATACGATCTCGTGCATCGGTTGGCCATTGTGTACGAAGATATTCTCTATCGTTTCAATGTACAGAAGGTCGCGAATCTCGGTATTGATCTCTTCTCTGACTTCCCTTACAACAGCATCCCGACCTGTTTCTCCAAATTCGACCCCGCCACCGAGGGGTCGATAAAACATCTCCTGCTTGACATCGTCAATGCCATCCCCGACAAAAATCGAATCTCTATGCCTAAAGACACAGATAGCTATCACGCGTATGCGTTTGGCGTCGCTCACCGTGGGGACAAAGAAAGGAGTTGGCCGGCGTTTGGCAAGCTTTACGGTTCCAGAAAGGGAAACAAAAACGCCCTGCGGGCTGTCCCGCAGGGCGATTTGGTCTTCACAATGTTTCGCTAAAACTTCCTGCCTTAGCTGAACCGATGAGAATTACTTCAGCATCACCATCTTCTTCGTATCGGAGAAATCTCCGGCGCGAATCTTGTAGAAATACACGCCTGAAGCCACGGAAACACCGCTGCCATCAGTGCCGTCCCAGGTGACGGTCTGTCTGCCGGCGCGCTGCATGTCATTGACCAACGTCTTCACATGCTGACCGAGCACGTTGTAGACGGAGAGATTGACCTGCGCATCCTTCGGCAGAGCGTATGAGACGATGGTGCTTGGGTTAAACGGGTTGGGCACGTTCTGCGACAGAGCAAACTCAGTCGGCAGATCTGCGGTCGGAGTCCGCGAATCAAGAGCGATCGAGCCACCCTGGAAATCGGGATTCAGCGACTGCACATTCGGAACGTCGTTAATCCACTCGTTGTAAACGTACATAAGCTCATGGTTCGGATTGACAGCGCTGAACGGTGCGATCTCAAGCGTCTTGAGATTTGGGTCATTCAGCGTGAAATGCAGCACGGCCACGGTGTTGTCACCGTTCGGAGCCGGCTTCAGATTGGCATTCTCCTTGAGAGAATTAACCATGCCGATCAGACCGATCACGACTTGGTTCTTCTCATTTTCGATTCCGGCGATTTTCGCGTCAAAATCTTTGACGGCGGTACCCTCAAAAGTCACACTATTGAGAGTCACACCTTTGGAGAATGACAGGGGGATGTCCATCGCAGCCAAGTCTTCATCATGGGTCACCTGAAGTGACACCGTAAATTCGGTAGGGGAGCTAAACTCCGCCTTGCCCACTCTAAAAACATCACGATTGCCGGCATCCTTTGCCACAAGCATCGCAGGCACGACGAGCATCAAGATTGCGAGAGTAAGAGCGATTGAACGCTTCATCCAAAATCACCCCCTCACAGGGTTAATGGGTTTAAATTGACTACTACACTACTCATAATGAAAACAGAATGGTCAATTGTTCAATTCATTCAGGGTAGTTCCCGTAAGGTCCTTTCTTCATCAAAACCAGTTACTTGCATCCTACCGATGCCGGGTGGAGGGCTAACCCGTAACCAATAACAATTTAAGCTCTCCCTCCAATCCTGTCAAGTCCTATTTTCTATCCAAACCCGAGCGCTTTACGGGCATTTTCGGACATCCGGTCTGGAGTCCAAGCCGGTTCCCAGACGATGTTCACAATTACATCGCCAACGCCGTTAATTGCGCTCAGTTTGGCGTGAATGTCATCCTTGATTGCGTATGCCATGCCACATCCCGGCGCTGTCAGAGTGAAATCGACCTCCACTTTGGCGTCGTCAAGACGAATATCGTAGACAAGACCGAGATCGACAATGTTCACGGGAATTTCCGGGTCATAGCAATCTTCCAGCGCCTCAACCACCGCTTCGCGTGTCAGCATCATTCCTCCTGAGGAGATATTAACCAATCCTGTCGCTTTCCGCCATGCACCTTTGTGTTGCCGATCGACAACTTGCTCGCATGTCGTACTTAATGTCATTACGCGGTCAACCGCCAAAGACTTGGTCATTTTTTCTCCCACCGGGAAGATTGTGGTATCGAGAAACGTGCGCTTTCTGGAGTGGCTACCTTTAATACAAACTCTGGAATTGAATGTTCCCGGGAAAGGGATAAAATAGTGACGTGGGGTGTTTCTCCTGCTGAGAGGTTACGGATTTACATGCCTTGGCAGTGTGGCGTGATGCCACCTGCGAAAATGTAGGCGATTAGGTACACCGCATCAGAAATATTAATCTTGCCATCGCCACTGGCGTCTCCCAAACCGTTTGGATAAATGCAGTCTCCCGGAGGTGTGCCACCTGCGAAAATGTAGGCGATTAAGAACACCGCATCGGAAATATTGATGGTGCCAGTGCTGTTGGCATCACCGCAGCTGTAACATGGACAGTCGTCCAGACTGCTGACCAGATATTGATCAATATTGAGGCTTTTAAGAGGCGACCACTGCCCGTAATTGTCGACAACCCTGACCTGAACTGACCGTGTCCCAATTGCCTTCGGGTTGGGATAGGCGGTGAAGTAGACTAAGTTCGCCGTCGTGTCCGAAAAATTGCCGGCGTCGCTGGGATAGCAACTCCACGAATACTTTGTGACTGAACCGTTTGGATCATACGCATACGCTGCAATGAGCTGCGGAACGTACGAAACGAAGCAACTGTCACCATCTGGGAAGTAGATGCAACTGACAATAGGCATCTGATTTGTGATGGAGGTGTCAACTGGTACCCACGCTTTGGCGATGGCTGTGTTCGACGAATTGAAAACCGACCGGGCTGTGATACGTACCTCATACGTTCCGCTCGGTGAGGATGGTGTCAGATACCACGTGAAGTTCTGAACGCCGGAGGGTGCGTTAGCCCAACTCAGGGAATCGTAGCGAGTTGAGTTGCAATAGAACTGAACCGAAAGATCCGCGTAATCGGTCGTGAAGTACTGGCCAGAGATGAAATCAGCACCTGTCGGAGTAAGTTTTGGTAAATAGGCCGCCGAAGGCGTGAAGATGTCAACTCCGCTAACGAGTCTCCTGAGCCCAGTTGTGCTTCCCCATTTCTCAGTCAAAATGGCCTCACCAACCGCCGGCAACGGAATAGGTGGTTGATACTCGCCGCCGTATTGATACGCTTGAGTGAATGCGAGACTACGGGGATACAAGTACTCGGCGTCGCCGGTGCCCTCCTGCCCCTGTACGGCAAGCAATCTTAGCGACGGGTCGAACTTGTAGATTCTGCCTCTTTCGCTGTCAACAACCCACACTTGTCCCCGGTTGTCTACCGACACGTCGGTCGCTGAAGCGATTGGATCAGGGATGTATTGGACTGCGGACACGGATGGAGAGGCTGAGAATGGGTTGCAGATCTGCATGATCCTCGTACCATCGCGATCAAGCAAATAGGCCAAATAAGTGCTCTTAGCGCTTGTCACCGGGTCCTTGGAGAAGCAGACAGCTACGGGCCGACTGATGACATATACCGTACCCAGGGGAACGTTGTAGGGACTGTCTAAAACTGTATGGCGACGAAATGGAGAGCAAGCAGTCGGATCGCAGAAGCAGGCAATGCTGTTGCTGCCTCCCTCGGCAACTATTAGGTGGCAATCCATAGTGACATCGAGATCAATCGGCTCATGGAGTGTCTGGCCTACAATCCAGTCCAAGGCGACGTGCTTGTCGTAGTTATCCGCTATGCTAACAACTTTGATGCGATTATTCCCGCGATCACACACATACAGGGAATTCCACAAGCGAAATTCGAGTCCTCCCGGCGTTGCGAAATCATCGAGGTTATTGCCAGAGCCAGCTTTGCCTTTGGTAGTGATGTAATTCTTGATTTGATCAGCGATCACGAATCTCTGCCAGCAGTGGTCACTAACTGCGGCAACGGATATCGTTCTCCCATAGAGCGGGTCACCCTGATAGTAAAATGAAGAAGCGCTACCTGCGCAACTGAACACCCGTCCACCCAATAGGTTTTCTGCCGTGGTCTTGGTAAAGCGTTTGATTCCGTTTCCCTGGTCAAACCACTGCTCCAGCAAGAGGTCTTTGGCTGAGTGCTGCAGCCAAGTTTCGTAGTCGTTGTAGCTCGGTCCGCTCTTGGTCTTGGCGCCTTCTCCGTACCTCGCTTTGCCTCTCAGTACCGGCTCCATGATCATGAGATAGTCTCCAACCGCCAAGAGAACCGGCGCGAAATCATCAAGGGTCCATCGATTTTGGGTTCGAGTAAGTTGAAACTCATAGTGGTTGTCGTCGCGACCGGATTTCTGCGGGTCTGTCCAGCCGGGTACTGCGACCACTACAGCTCGGTCACTGTCGACTGCTATTGACACGATGCGAACACTGAACCAGTCAAACGCGCCGCTGATCCATCCGGGGTGTTCTGTCTGAAAGGTCGGACATATCTGCGCCGCCTCCGCAAAGAGAGAGTCGAGCGACAGTTGGTAATTCGAGGGAATAGCCGCAGGCCCATCGGCCTTCGTCTCGAACCCGGCGACCGCCACGGCGATAGCCGGAGAGTCGTACTGCTGAACCCCTTTCTGCAACAGGCTTATCAACTGGGCAATTTGTGCTTCGTCGGAAACGTATCGAGATCGGCTACCGCCGAGGGCATCGATCTGGTCGTAGGACACGGCTGCCTGGGCTATCGCAGTCCAGAGCAGCATTCCGCTAACGATTAGTCGCCACATCTTTCATCACCTCGTCGTATAGGTTGGATTTCTTGTTCACCCGGAGTACACCCTTCAGAAGGAAGCGTGTATACCGATCCTGGAGAATGTCCTTGTGCTTGAACACAGTACTCTTAAACTCGGATTCGCTTTGGGAACGCAATAGTAAAGCGTAGGCATACAAAGCCGCCTTTCCCTCAGGGCAATTCTCAAGAATCAACTGGGCATCACGCGCTCTGACCGCCATTATGTCATTCTTGGGCATCTCCATGAGGAGCAGCATGGCCCCGATCGTGGAACAGAAACATGTGCTCAGGCGATCCATGAATGCTTGTCGGTAGCCGTTCACATCCCACTCTCTCGTGTCCTTTCGCCACGGAGAATTCCACACCTTTGTGTAACCCGCGAGGACGGATTCTTCCGCGCCATTCAGAGGAACCACCTGAAAGCTCAGAGGTTGCAGGGGGTATTCTTTGAAGTAGACGCCAGTGACAGTGTACTGGCCGACCGGGATATAGGGAGGGTACTTTGTGCCAAAATCGACCTTGTGATAGGTATCAATCAGGCTGATTAGGAACATTGCGGTATCTCCCGGAGGCAGGCGGGCTGGATCCTCGGGACTAAACTCCACAGAACCCGTGTATTTCAGCGAATCGCCCTTATCATCACTTATATGCAAACGCAAAACCGCACCTCTATCACGCCCGTCCACATAGGGGACTTGAACTTCTACCCTGTCTTCATTCACGACGAACAGATAGATGGATATCTGTGCACAGAGCTTGTACTCAGTTCGAGGAGACTCCATCCAGACTTTCAAGTGCGGGGCGGACTGGGCGGACGCGGTCCACAGACCTACGCCAAATAGCAGGAATAAAACGGACATTCGCCTGCTTGCGGTAGTTATAGAGAGTCGCATGTTAGTTCTCCTTTTCTATGGAAAGCGCAGCCGGGGCGCTGTAATTCTTCGGCACATTACCCTGAAATAGGAAGTTCAGGTCCTTCATACGGTTTGTACAGGAGTCGCAGAGATAAAACGTGCTGTCGAACGGCATGACTACGTGACTCTCGCAACCCCACTCTGGCAACTGCTGTGGCTGTATGGCATACATGTCCGTCATCAAACAAACACGGGCCACCGTGTTTGGCTTATGGTGATTCTGGTCCGTGCAGTATTCGGTCAGATGGAGAAGGTGAGCCAATTCGTGGGCGGCATCTGCCTGTTTGAGAGGAGCACGATACTGTTCGGCAAAATACTGGTCAATGTTGCCTGACGCAACCATAGCGATCTTGTCATCAGACTGGGAACGTCCCATTGCCTCGGTTAGACGAGAACCATCTTGTGGGTTCGTGAAATAGTCAATGGCGAAGAGCACGTAAGGGTACTTCGGCCTGGTATACACGCCGGGGTCCCAGTAACTGGAATTACCATGCCTATATTGCAGAAAGTGAATTTCGTCATCGGGTATGCTCTGTCTCGTGAGTGGGCTTAGGGGAGTGTACGTATGCGTGAATACCACTCTGGTGTTATTGAAGGGCTCGACTACATAATGGAAATCATCATTGGAACTGCCTGGGCTTTCGTAGGCATGCAGAAAGTCCAGACCTTGCTGATAGACGTATTCCACGTCTACATCAAAATAGTAGTTTGACGAACCGACGTAGAAATTGTACACCTTCAATTCTTCGGCATTGCCCGCATGGAATAGCTCGGACTGTGAGGTTTCCAGGGCAACGAAGAGTTTGTATATTCCTTCCGGAGGGTTGTGATAGTTCGCCGAAAAAGGGTAAGGGGGCGGGCTCGAATAGGCAATGTACTGGGATCCCGTATCGAGTGGCAGCCATCCGTTATACACATTCTCCCGGTATTGCAGCGAATACCAACAGGTCGGAGTCTCACCTGTTCCCAAAGTGATCGGGACAGTAAACGAGAAACTCCCCCCTGCTGTCTGCTGGTACTTCTTGGGCCACTCAATCTCACCAAAAGAGAATACATGACCACTCGTTGGTCCGGAATCGTTGTCGCCGCTGCAACTAATCACCATCACAATAACGATACAAGCCAGACTGGAAAGTATTCCCAGCCGTCTTAACCCCATCCTCACATTTGTTGGTTTAACCATGCGCACTCCTTTCCATAGGTTTCAGCCCACAAAACCATGCCTGCTCTCGCACGGTGATTTATCGAATGATGCTCGGTACGTTCGGAATGTATTGACAGAATACTCAGGTACCAATTTCCTGTCAAGCAAATTCTTCTATTGTTGCTACTATCATAGACGCGGCAGGCTGAAATCTGTTTAGTCTACAAACGGCTGACGTCGGGATTCCTGGCTGCGGGAGAAAACTTGCGGGGTGATGGCGATAGTCGTTGCTTCCGAGGGTTTGTTTTTGGATATTGGCGCTGATGTCACGTCATTAACCTGTATGAGCGGATATTATGTCACAACCTGAATTCAAGCCATTCGTTTCGCCGTACGAAACCCAGCGCGAGTTCACTATGCGCGCGGTATTGATCGGCGCGGTTCTGGGGATTGTCTTCGCCGCCTCATCGGTCTATCTGGCGCTTAAGGTCGGGATGACCGTCAGCGCCTCGATTCCGGTGGCGGTCCTTTCAATCACTCTCTTCCGAGTTTTTGGTCGCCCGACAATTCTCGAAAACAACATCGTGCAGACAACCGGCTCGGCGGGTGAGTCCATCGCGTTTGGTGTCGCCACTACGATGCCGGTGTTTCTGCTGCTCGGTATGGAGATGCAGTTGCTGCCGATTTTGGTCATGTCGCTTTTGGGCGGAATGCTGGGTGTGCTGATGATGATTCCCTTGCGACAGGGATTGATTGTGAAAGAGCACGGCAAGCTCACATATCCTGAGGGAACTGCCTGCGCCGACGTGTTGATAGTCGGTGAGCAAGGGGGCACGACCGCCAAGACCGTGTTTCTTGGATTCGGCATCGGCGCTCTCTACAAGTTCCTCAACGCCGGCACCAAACTTTGGGCGGAGATTCCCAATCGCATGCTGACCTTTTTCAAAGGCGCATCGGTGTCTGCCGAGATTTCACCGGAGTTGCTTGGTGTCGGATATATCATCGGCCCCAAGGTGGCCGCCAATATGCTCGCCGGTGGCATGCTCTCATATCTGATTCTTATTCCGGCAATTAAAATCTTTGGCGAGGGCATCACTACTCCCATGTTCCCGGCGACGGATTTGATCAGGGACATGCGGCCGGATCAGGTTCGCAACGCCTACGTGCTGTATATCGGCGCAGGGGCTGTGGCTACCGGAGGCATCATCAGTTTGATCAAGTCGTTCCCGACGATTATATCCGCGTTCCGCAGAGGATTCAGCAACTTCCTGGAATCGCGCAAAGGCAAGGTTAATAAGGAGAAGGTTCTGCGCACCGAGCAGGATTTACCAATGTCCGTCGTCGTGTTTGGGTCAATTGGACTGGTGGCGGCGATCTGGTTGGCGCCGATTCTGCACATCAACGCGATCTCGGCAATACTTATTGTGCTGTTCGGATTTTTCTTCGTCACCGTTTCGAGTCGCATCACCGGTGAGATCGGTTCATCATCCAACCCGATTTCCGGCATGACGGTCGCAACATTGTTGATTACCTGCCTGCTCTTCCTCGCCGTCGGCTGGACGGGAGTCTCGCATCGCGCGATGGCATTGTGTACCGCGGCGATCGTTTGCATAGCAGCATCAAATGGCGGCACAATCAGTCAGGACCTCAAGACCGGCTATCTTGTCGGCGCCACGCCCAGACTGCAGCAGATTGCCATCATGATCGGCGTAATCTCCAGTGCGCTGGTGATCGGTTGGATCGTGATCGCTCTCAACAATGCATACACTACGGTGGTTCCTTCAGAGCATCCCGGATATGTTGCCGTCATGCCCGCGGATGCGCCAACTCAGGTTGCGCCCGATGGACAGACCTATCGCGTACACTACGTCTCGGAACAGACCGGTGGTGTGATTGCTGGCAAGTATTTAGTCGACCAATCCAACCAGATTCGTTATCTGGTCGATCCGGGCATCGCTGGAACTGTTTCCCAAGTCAACGGCAGACCGGTCACGAAATTTGATGCTCCGAAGGCGCGGCTATTTAGCATGATTATCGATGGTATCCTAACGCAAAAACTTCCTTGGGGATTGGTCTTGATCGGCGTATTTCTCGCGCTGCTTATGGAACTTGTAGGAGTATCATCATTGCCATTTGCGGTCGGACTATATCTTCCCATCTCCGCCTCGGTACCGATCATGGCGGGGGGCGTTATACGGACGCTAGTTGATAAAAAGCGTAAGACTTCGGCCACTGAGGCGGAGTTCTCGCCGGGCGTGCTGATGTCTTCCGGTTTCATCGCAGGCGGCGCGATCATGGGAGTCTGCCTGGCAGGATTAGCTGGCGCAGAATTGGATTCGAGCCTAAATCTCTCGAGCTACATCGGTAGTCTCGCAGAAGCCGACTGGTGGGCTCTGATACCATTTGCGATAATGATGTATGCGCTTTATCGAATCGGCACTAAAGAGAAGTAAAGAGGACGAAGCTTTCACGACTTCGCGCGCAATAAGGAAGAGTCGGGACTCACACGGGTTCCGACTTTTCTGTCTTGGGTTGTTGGCTAATACTTCTTGCGCCGCTCGATCACGTAGTTCGAGCCGGACAAGCTTTTGATGTAGGATTTGAGATCAGCAAGCATGTGTGCCATTTCGCCGAGATGCGTGAAGGCGCCATTGGCAATCAGCACGGCAATGGAGATGGTCAAGAGACCGTAAGCTTGTGTTTCGCCACGGCGGTTTGTGGTGATGATCTGTCCGCGGTTGCGATCGTCTTCCTCATAGCGGTATGGGATGATCCTGTCGAAGGTCTTGATGATACTTGAACAAACCGCATCGACCTCATTTGTCGGCAGCAAGTACAGAAAGTCGTCGCCACCAATATGCCCAACAAAGCTTCCGGGCGTTAGATCAGAAACAATATCGCGGACGATACGCGCTACCAGACGGATTGTGCGATCGCCATAGAAGTAGCCGCGATAATCGTTGTAGGCTTTGAAATTGTCGATGTCCAGATAGCAGACGGCGAATTCCTGTTTGTCGGCGAGACGCCGTTTGATTTCTTGTTCGATCAGAATCGGTCCCGGCAACTCGGAAGTTGGATTGATTCCGATGTCGCGTTTTGCATTCTCGCTGATCATCTTGATGCGCAACTGGAACAGCTCTCCATCCCACTCGCCCCAAAGATAGTCGTCGGCGCCCGATTGGAGGCCGAGCTTTTTCTCATCCCGCGTCGGCTCTTTGTGGTAGATGACCGTAGGTATCGTGGCGAGCGACATGTGACTATTGATAGCGCGCACGATGTTGATTGCCTTAGGCAAGCCCTGTTTTGGACAAAGGAGAACGAAGTCGATTTTGTGGCGCAGCGCGATTTTGAAGAGGTCGTCCAATTCGTGAAAATTGAAAATCAGCGTCTCTTCCCAGCCCGGAACCCCCAACACCAGCGAGGTAGCCTCTCCGACCTCGTCGAACAAAGCAATGCTGTTGGCAGCGCGCCTGACCGGTTTACTCAAAGGAAAAGTGGTCAGAAAATTCTGTTTGTTAGTGGCGACCTCCACTTGTCTTCCTCTCGCGCGGGTGGCATTCCCGATGCACGGACTTCAAGTACGACCGATCCAATTGGGTGTAGATCTGCGTAGTACTAATATCGGCATGTCCGAGCATTTCCTGCACAGCGCGCAAGGAGGCGCCGCCGTCAACCAGATGGCTGGCAAAGCTGTGGCGGAAAGTATGGGGCGTCACGGACTTGCGGATTCCCGCCGCCATAACCCGCTTACGGATCAATTTGGACATTCCCATGCTGGAAAACGACTTCCCGAAACGGTTGAGGAATAGCACGTCGTGAGAGCTGTCGCCGGCATATTTGGGTCTCTCCTCGTCGAGATATCGCTTTACATAGTCGGACGCTTCTTCGCCAACCGGCACCAAACGCTCCTTGCCGCCTTTTCCCATGACGCGCAAATGCCCGACTTCAAGATAGAGATTGCTTCCCTTCAGGTTGATTACTTCAGACAATCGCAACCCGGAACCATATAGTACTTCGAGAATTGCTCGATCCCGCAAACCGCCACGTTCCATAAGATCAATCTTTGTGAGAATACGATCAATCTCGCGCACTGAAAGGATCACCGGTAAGTTTCTAAACAGCCGGGGGGATTGGATATGCGCCGCCGGGTTACCGGTTATGATTCGCTCCCGGATTAGGAACCGGAAGAATCCACGCAAAGATGACATCCGCCGTGCTATCGATGAGGGCGCCAGTCCCAGCTGGCTCTGGGTGGCAACATATTCGATAACCGCCGAGCGGGAGACCTCGCTCCAATGCTTAAATCCCAACTGCTGCATAAACTGCGCGAGTGGTTCGGTATCGTGGCGATAAGCAATAATACTCTTCTCCCTGAGGTTCTTTTCCAGAGCAAGGTAGTTCAGGAACAGGCCTACTTCTTCCATCATGTTAGAAGTCCTCCCACATGAGTTGATAGAGAGCCACGGGATCGAGGCCGTCCTCAAGCGCCATCGCCAGTGTTGCTGCCGCTACTGATCTTGCGCCCGCCGCTAGCAAAGCTGCGGCCGCCGAATTGAGAGTCGCACCTGACGTTGTGACGTCGTCAATCAGCAAGACCGATTTGTCTCTGAGAGCGAAGTCCTCCGTTACGCTGTAAATTCCCTGAACGTTTCGGAATCGCTCTTCCAGGTTTAGCCCAATCTGGTCGCGATTGCCGTCGATCTGCACGAGTTGACCCGGTAGGTATTGCAGCTCAAGTTGCTGCGCAATTTCACGGGCCAAAATCTCGGCCTGATTAAAACCGCGTTTGGCCTCTTTGCGCCGAAAAATCGGCACAGCACAGACCGAATCGATTCCTTTCATATGCGGGAATTCTCGCAAACTGTCGGCCAGCATTTTCGCCAGAAATTTGCCAAGATCGGGTCTGGGGGTGTATTTGAAGGCTTTGATCAGAGGCGACCAGGATTCGTCATACATGCCCAGCGAATAGAGCCATTTGATCGCCACGAGTTTGCGACATTTGTTACAGGAACGGTCGGGATCAGGAAGCGGCGTTCGGCAAACCGGGCAGACCGGCAGTGGTAGCACCGGCATCAGTTTGCGACAGGTTTCGCAAAGCCAAATGTTGCCGTCGATCGCTTCAAATCCCAGCTTGCATATCTGACACTGCGGTGGATAGACAAAATCGAGCAGATCGGAGAGGAGTGACCTAAGCGTTATTTCGCGGGAATCAGACAAGGCGTTACATTTTGCCGAGTTGCTCGCGCACGGCCTGCATCTGCTGCTGGTCGGTGGCAACATCCAGATATTTCGTCCACCAGTTCCGGGCTGAGACGGTATCGCCGACAGTGAGGCTGACGACGCCCATATTGAACAATGCGACCGGATGCTTAGGATTGATTGCCAACGCCCGGCGGAACTGAAAATCGGCTTTGTCGTTTTCGCCAAGAGCATGGTAGCAGGCCCCGAGATCAACCATGACATCCGGTTGCAGTGAGTCCATCGTCAGCGCTTGTTCGTATTGCGGAATTGCTTTGTCGTACATCTCCCGGTCCATAAAGCCATGTCCCGCCTGGATCACACTTTGTAGAATGGGTGCTGCAGAAGTGACCGGCCGATCACGTCCAACCAGGGCCGCCACGACATTGTAAGCAACCGCCGTAACGATAACAACCAATGCCAGAATAATGATCTCGCGGCGACGATCGCGACTCGACTGCCGAGGAACTGGCGGCTGGGCGCTTCTCGTTTGGCGGCAATCAAATCCGCAAATCGGGCAAAACTGGTGCCGTACTTCGCGCGGGGCGCCGCATTTCGGGCACTGTGTTTGGGTCATATCAACTGCCTTCATCCGTCGGTTCAGCTTCACCACCAAGAGCGCGGTCAATTTTGATCACGCCCTTGATTTTCTTTCGGATGTTCTCGGTGACACGATGCAAGTGCGAAATATTCTTGATCTCCACGACAAAATGCGCCACGGAGGCGGCTTCACCCGATTTCAACTCTGCGCCGCGCACTTCAGCGTCGGTGTTTGAGATGACCTGTGTGATATCATAGAGAATGTTCTTGCGGTACTCCAACACAACCGTGATACGAACCAGAAACCCCTGCCCGGGAGCGACATCCCAAGATACCTCCACGCGTCGTTCCGGCTCCTGCGCGGCAATGATCGCGTTAACGCAATCCTGTCGATGAATCGTGATTCCGCGACCGCGGGTGATAAAGCCGATGATTTTCTCGCCGGGTACCGGTTGGCAGCAGAGGGCAAAACGAAACATCATGTTGCTCAAGCCCTCGACTTTGATCCCCTTGCCGCCGCGAGCGCGGTCGACAAATTTCTTGATGATCGACTTTTCCTCCGGCGCCTCGGCCTCCGGCGGATAAAGCTTGGCCATGATGGTAGTGATAGCCAGATTGCTGCTACCAAGTGCCGCAAACATCTGATCGACGGAAGTATACGACAAGGCCATGGCCGCATCGAGAACCAACTCGTCTCCCGGAGCTTTAGTGGCACGCTTTTTGATAGCGCGGTCGAAGATTTCTTTGCCCAGAGCCAGAGCGTGCTCGAATCCCTTTTGTTTCATATACTTCTTGATCTTGGAGCGCGCCGACGTGGTCCTGCAAATCTTGAGCCAATCCAAGGCTGGCTCGCAGTGTGGCGACGTCATCACTGCAACCTCGTCACCCGATTTCAGCGGCGTATCAAATGGCACAAGACGACCGTTGATCTTGGTGCCGCTACAGTGGGTGCCAACATCACTGTGGATCGCAAAGGCAAAATCGAGAGCGGTTGCCCCTTGCGGGAGATGTTTCAATTCACCATTGGGAGTAAATATGTACACTTCATCATGGAACAAGTCGGTCTTGAGATACTCCATAAACTCAGCCGGATTGGTCATATCCTTCTGCCAATCGAGCACCTCGCGCAACCATGACAATTGACGGTCGGATTCCGCAAGCGTGTGCTTGCCTTCCTTGTAGAGCCAGTGGGCCGCAATTCCAAATTCGGCGACATAGTGCATCCCTTGCGTACGTATCTGAATCTCAACCATCCTGCCGTTGGGACCGACCACTGTCGTATGCAACGATTGATACATGTTTTGCTTGGGGGTGGCGATGTAGTCATGGAACCGATCGGACACAGGCGTCCAGAGATTGTGAATGACGCCAAGCGCGTGATAGCAGTCCTTGATCGACCGCGTTACCACCCGCATCGCAATCAGGTCATAAATCTCCTCAAACGGCTTGCCGCGTTTCAGCATCTTGCGATAAATCGAATCAAAGTGCTTGGCGCGACCAGTCACTTCAACTACCAGCCCATCAGTTGCCAGCGCCTTGCTGAGAATCTCAGCAATTTCCTTGATATACTCTTCGCGCTGCGTGCGCGTGAGATCAATCCGTTCCATCAGATAGTGGTAGACGTCAGGTTTGATGTACTTGAGCGCTAGATCTTCCAACTCCCACTTGATCTTTGCCATACCAAACCGGTGCGCCAGCGGTGCGTAGATGTCACGTGTCTCCATCGCGATTTCTATCTGCCGCTCCTTGTCAAGATACTCCAGTGTCCGCATGTTATGTAACCGGTCGGCGAGCTTGATCATAATCACCCGGATATCCCGTGACATCGAAATCAGCATCTTGCGGAAATAGTCGGCCTGATCCTCTTCCTTGCTCTTGAATTTGTAAGCGCTGATCTTGGTGACACCGTCCACGAGTTGCGCGATCTCCGGGGAGAATTCTTTTGCGATGTCATCGATTTTGACGTCGCTGTCTTCAACAACATCATGCAGCAATCCGGCCGCGATCGTAGCGCCGTCGAGATGCTGCTCCGCGAGAACGAATGCGACATTGAGAGCATGTTCGACGTAGGGCTCGCCGGATTTGCGTTTCTGCCCCTTATGCGCCCAGTTGGAGAACTCGAACGCTTTGCGGACGACCGGAATCGTGATATTGGCGTTCATCGCCTCAACGTGGATGATGAACTCAGCGAGGTTCATCTCTCCGGGCGGCAAATGATATTTGGTTAGGTCGTTGGACACGCTGGGAAACACCTTATCGACTCCGCACGGGTTTTACTGCTTCCTTAATCTAATATCGGCTTGCAGTTTCGACAAAATGAAAGCTAACACATTCTCAACTTTGATTCCGTCCATTGAACTCCCAGTATGCCCCTCATTAAGAGTTACCTCCGGAACAAAGAGCTTGTTTGCGCCACCGCGCGGTCCCCAGCGTACCGGGGACAAAGCGGCCACCGGCGGGTAGATGCCAACCGCGAAAGTCTCGACAGCCGTGGCGATATGGATCGGCCCGGTACTGGACGTGACCACCATCGCCGCTGATTTGATTAGACCCTTCAATTGACGCAAGTCAGTCTCTCCAGCGACATTGACAACGCTGCGTGGGCTGTCCGTGAAGAAGCTGCCAAGCTGCCGGCGCTCCTGCTGCGAACCGGTAATCAATACTGTGACACTTGACGCCGCCAGGCCCTGCGCCAAGGAGACGTAGTTTTCCAGTCTCCAATTCGGCGCCGATCCACGCGAAAAGGGATGGACGATGACATAGGGTTCATCGAGATCGACACCGTGCTTGCCTAATAGCGCCTGCGCCGAACAAATCTCCTGCTCCAGCACGGCAAGCTGCGGCTCATGGCGCGGAAGTCCGGGAAATGCGGACTCCACGAGATCGTAGTTCAGGTCAAGTTCATGCTTACCGGAATGCTTGCGGTGCAACTTGACCCGCTCGTTGAGCAGGAGACTGTAACTCCGATAGCCGGTTCCGACTCGTCTACTGATACGCGCCATGCGTGCCGCCAGCGCCAGCGAAAAGCGTGGGTAGAAGAACACGACCGCATCGAAGTCGCCAGCCCTCAACAAATGGCTTACCTCTTGTACTTCGACGTAGTTGCCCAATTCCCGACCGGGAATCGTCATGACACCGTCGATGTATTCCTCCCCCTCCAGAAGCTGCTCCGTGTATTCCGATACCAGCATCGTGATGTGATAATCCGGATAAGCTTCTTTGATTGAGCGCGCTACCGGCAGTGTGAGTATCAGATCACCGATGGCATCTGTGCGGCTCAGTAGTATCCTCTTCATCGCCGCTGCCGCTCCCAAAGCTTGGCATATTTGCAAAGAACATGAAAGGAGGACAGCAGCGCGAGCAACAGCCCCTGAATGCCATCGCGGAAACCGCTCTTGAAAAGATACATCTTGACGAAGTTGGCCGGTGGCTTGACTAAGATATCGAATGCTTTGAATCGTCTCCCTTGCCGCTGCAAACTGTCCGCCGACAGAGTTGTGTAGCGATTCAGTTTTTCGAGATAGTGCTCAATGTCGGGATCAGTGTAGTGTAGAATGTGACCTTCAAGTTTGCCCAAGGCGCCGTCGATCTCGATCCGCTCATGAACGCTGTCACTAGTGAATCGCCCCCGGTCGCGTCGGAATAGGCGGGGCAGATAATCGGGATACCAACCCGAATGCAGCATCCACCGTCCCAGAAACTGCGACTTGCGATTGAGATAGTAGCCGCTGTGCTCAGTATTCTGTATTGCCTGTGCAATCGCTGTCGCTAGTGACCGATCGATCTCTTCGTCGGCATCGATCGACAACACCCAATCCGATTTTGCGGCATCTAATGCGGTTTGTTTGGCAACCCCGAATCCGGCGAATTCGCTCTGAATGATCCTGCAGTTGTAAGCCTGCGCGATTTCAAGAGTTCCGTCGGTTGAACCGGAATCGTTGATGATGATTTCATCGGCAAACTTGATTGAGTCCAGCGCTCGGCGGATGTTGTTCGCTTCGTTGTTTGTAATGAGTATCACTGACAATGTCGGCATCGGCTCACCTATTGCGTCACAGCAAGATCGAATAGTTCATGCATCATGTTGTCAAATGCGGCGGCATAGTCATCGACAGTGATGCCATCGATCGAATCCGGCGTGCTGGCCCGCACCGTCCAGACTCGCTTACCGAGCGGATGGAAGCGATTGAAGTTGTGCTCGTTGCCGGAATAGAATCCCAACAGCGGCACCCCCAGACCGGCGGCGATGTGGCAAATAGAGGTGTCAGGCGACAAAATGCATTCGAGTTTGCTATAGACCGCGATGACTTCGGCCAGCGATAACCCCTTTGGGATGATCGCCACATTGCCTCCACCAGCTTTCGCAACCGTGATACCGCGACCGTAATCGCGCGGGTCGCATATAATAACAAACTGCAGTTGGGGATAGCTGCTGGACAATCGAGCCATCGCCGCCGCATAACGCCCCTGATCCCAAGAACGATTAACTCTGCCGGCGGAGATATTGATGCCGACCATCCTCTCATACCTGTTGTTGCGTAGCTTGGCCACTACTTGCGCTCCCTTCTCCCATTGCTCCGACGACAAACGCACCGCTCCATCGAGCGGCTCCCGAGTCAAGTCAATGCCAAACGGAAGCAGCGTCGCGCCGACTTGGTAAGCAATATGCTCTTCGCCAAGTACATTCTCGCGCGTATAGTAATCGTAATATCGTCGAAACGCTTCCTTGCTCAATCCGATCTTGAAACTCCCCTTGGCCAGTAAAAGCGTCAGAATCAGCGACGTGATCGATGTGCCGGTCATCAGATCGATGACGACATCATATCTCCGTCGCCGAATATAGCGCAACGTGCGCAGGGTGTCACCGAGACGTCTTTTGTTGTAGAGATGTATTTCACTCACAGCCGGGTCGTGTTTGATCACCGACAAATTGGCCGGCGATGCCAGCACACCGATTTCGATATGCGGGTGTCTTCGCTTAAGAGCGTGTATAGTCGGCAGAGTTACGACCATATCGCCAATACGGTCCTGCCGCAGAAAGAGAACCCGGCGAACCTTTGTCGGTTCGAATGTTCCTCCCTGCCGCAAATGCCGGCTTCGGAAAGGGAGCAAGAACAGCCAAATCACTAACCACTTGAACTGGGTTTCAAACTCCTTGAGAGTTCTCGCCAGCCGTGGTGTTTTCCGTTCCAGTCGGGAGTGCATTGTTCCTTTCGAACTGTAGGTCGTACAGCCGCCGGTAAACGCCGTTCAAACGTAGCAAGTCTTCGTGTCGTCCGCGTTCGACAATCCTGCCATCTTTCATCACCAGAATCTGATCGGCGTGCAGAATCGTCGAGAGACGGTGCGCAATCACAATCGTCGTGCGTCCGACCATCAGACGGTCGATGGCCTCCTGCACCAAACGCTCCGACTCCGTATCCAGTGACGACGTCGCTTCATCAAAAATCAATATCTGCGGGTCCTTCATCAACGCCCGCGCAATTGCCAGTCGCTGTCGTTCACCTCCGGAGACCATCATGCCGCGATTGCCGATGACGGTATCGTAGCCGCTCGGCATATCGCTGATAAACTGGTGCGCGTTGGCAGCCTCCGCCGCTTGTCGGACACGCGCGCGATCAGGCATTACTGACGGGTAGGCGATATTGCTAGCGACGGTGTCATTAAACAAAATCGTCTCCTGCGTCACAACGCCCAATAACTTCCGCAGCGAGATGAATGACACGTCCCGTAAATCAACTCCATCTATCTTGATCGTTCCCTCCAGAGGATCGTGAAAACGGCAGACCATATCGATGAGAGTCGACTTACCCGATCCGGATGGGCCGACAATCGCCACGATCTGCCCCTTTTTGACGCTGAAATTGATTTCGTCCAACACGATGTCCCCCCTGTCATACTTGAAGGAGACGCGGTCAAACACGATTTCTTTCTTGAATTCGCCCAGATCCACCGGCTGTTCCACTTCGACCGTTTGCGCTTTGGTATCGAGCAGATCGAAGATTCTCCCGGCCGCCGCCAAACCCTCACTGATCTTCACATGAATGCTTGACACCGATTTTGCCGGAGCAATAATCGAGTACATCGAGAACAGGTAAAGCAAAAACTGCTGTGGCTCCAAGAACTGCTGATGCAAAACCTTGCTCCCCCCCCAGATCAGAATGATCACTACCGCCACGACGCCTAGCAATTCATTGATCGGCGTTGAGGTTAAGCGTAGGCGATTGATCTTGAGCATGGTGCGAAAATAGTCACCGGTACGCTTCATGAATCTCTGCGCCTCATGTTCTTCCGCCGAGTATGCTCGCACGATCCTGATATTGTTGATCGTTTCTTCGAGCGAACTTGAGACATCGGCAATTGCTTCCTGCGCACGCGCGCTGTGGCGACGAATCACCTTACCAAGCTCATAGATCAGAAAATAGACAACCGGCAACACCGCCAGCGTCACCAGCGTCAATTGCCAGTTCACGATCACCATAATGACGAGATAAACCACGATCAGTAGCGGATCGCGAATCAGACTGTTGATCGTGTTGTTGAAAGTTTCGTGAATCTTGGCGACATCATTGATAGCGCACGATATCAAGTGCCCCGTGCGACTGCGGTGAAAGTACTGCAGCGATAACGTCAGCAGATGCTTGTAGATCTGGTCACGCAACGACTTAGTAATGCCCTGCTCGACATAAGCCGCGTAGAAACCCTGCAGGAAGAAGAACAAATTTTTGAATAGTGTGATAATGACCAGGGCGATACAGAGATTCCGCAAATCGACAAATCGATCTCCGGTCAGCAGCCAGGTTTCGACCAGTTTAGATATGGAAGCCTTGATATTGTCCAGAAATCCGGTCGATGTAACAGCGGCTGTCACGCTTGTTGTCGATGTGCCTGTCGTGAATAGAGAGCCGATCAGGGATGTCGCCAGATAGACCATAGCTGCCGAAGTCACCACGAACAGCAGTACAAACAACAGTGATAGTGCCAACTGTTTCCAGTAAAGCGCAAAGTATTTCAGCAAACGGATGACCATAATCTCGCTTCAATCACTCCATAACTCGGCTGGAAAGCTATGACAATGTGGAGGCTTTGTCAAACTGCTTCAAGAGGCAGTCGCTACGGCACAACGCCTGTGAGCATTTCGACAAGATCATCTTTGCTTATCTGGATTGTCGCCGGAGGAAAATCGATACCGTACTTCTCAGCCGGAATCTGTCGATTGTAATGGGAGCTTTGCACCTGCACGTTGATCTGCAATTTGCCGCTCGTGGCGCGAAGTTCCAATGACTTCAACTGTTGGTAGGGAAATTTCTGCCGGTCAACCGAAAGATCGACATGCAAGCCACAGCGGTGCGCACGATCATCGGTTACCAGTTGCATTCTGTCGTTTCTTTCGACAACGTGATTTGACCACAGATTGCTGTCAGGCAAGGCAACATACCCCTGCAAGAGAGCAAACAGGTAGTCCACAATATAACGCGTATTCTGCAATTCGCCGGTCTCAATATCATGGCGCCAGCCTGAGAAGTATTTGCGTTCCGAGGGAAAGTAAATCAGAAGAGAGTCACCGCGGAGTAGCGCCTTAAACGCCGATTTGCCAAGAGATCCGCGCACGTACACCGACAGCAGCGAATCGGCGTCAGTAAAGACCTCGGCGCGGAAGTCATCGATTCTTCCTTCATGCCTCATTTTTACGCGCAGCAACGCTGCATAGCTCGTCAACTCCGCTTGCTGTTGTTGCGCCAGTTCGGCAAGCTTACTGTCCGCGGTGCTTGCGTCCGACATCGCCGCTCCGGCAGCACACCCGCTAATCACTGCCGCCATCGCTATCGTGATAAGCACAAGAACCATCCTGAGCGGTAACCATGTCATGACTGTGTCCAGCCCTCTGGAATGTATCCTTTGATGCATCTTCGCAGCGTGCGGTATAACATCGCGCATCGTGCGTAGCAAGGAATCCGACGCTCGCCCACCATTATGAAATACCGGTGAATACCGAGACCGCCAGTTCGACAAACGGTCCGATCACGATCCAGATCGGCGAGATCGGCAACATAAATCCGACCGCAATAACACCAAGCAGTATCATCGGGCCATAGCGCTCCAACGATTCGGCAAGTACCTCCATGTGTGGCGACAGAATCGAGATAAGCACTTTCGAGCCATCCAGCGGAGGCAGGGGAATCAAATTGAAGAACGCCAGCGCGCAGTTGATGAAGATCATCGAATAAAGGAATCGATAGAGGACGGTAGCGTCAGCAGCTCCCAGATGGGTGTAGGCGACGGCATGGAACACAACCGCAGTCGCAGCCGCCAGCATCAGATTCGATACCGGTCCGGCAATGCTGACCAGAAGCATGCCGCGGCGCCAATCCCGGAAATTGGCGGGATTGATCGGCACCGGCTTTGCCCAACCAAAGCGGAACCCCGAGGCAACCATCATTAGCAACCCCATTAGATCGAAATGCACGAGCGGATTCAGCGTCAGTCGGCCCATGTGTTTCGCCGTCGGATCGCCGAGACGGTTCGCCGTCCAAGCATGCGAGAACTCATGCACTGTCAGCGAAAAGAACAGGATCGGCAGCCCGATCAGTATCTGTTGTGAGTTCGTAGTTCCTCCGTCTCGAACATTCAGGCATCGTCACATTGACCCACCCGACGCTGCGCTCTGGGTGGGCTACTGAGTTCCCATGTTACGCGTACACGCCGCGCAGGAGAATTACATCCACCACCCGCCGAATGGCAAGCATAAATGCCGCCACTCTCATATTTACTTTATACTCCTGTGCCACACGGTAGGTGTCAGCAAATGCTGAGACCATCACCAGTTCCAGACGGCCGTTGACTTCGTCCTCAGTCCAGGAGTAACCGACACGATTCTGCACCCACTCGAAATAGGAAACGGTAACACCGCCGGCATTGCACAATATGTCGGGAATGATGAAAATGCCTTTGCGCGTCAAAATCTCATCCGCATCCGGCGTGGTCGGCCCGTTAGCTCCCTCAGCCACGATCTTCGCCCTGACTTTGTCGGCATTGGCCGCAGTTATCAGGTTCTCCAGCGCTGCCGGAATCAACACGTCCACATCGAGAGCTACTACCTCTTCATTCGAAATTGGTGTCGTCCCGGCGAATCCGACAACCGAGCCGGTCTCGGCGACATACTTGATCAAGCCCGGGATATCCAGCCCCTTTCGGTTGAGGACCCCTCCCATGACATCGGTCACGGCGATGATCTTCACGCCCTCTTTCTGCAGCAAATCGGCCGCTACCGATCCGACGTTACCAAACCCGACAATTCCCGCGGTAGCGCCTTTGAGATTCATGCCCAATCGCTTGCAAGCTTCACGCACCGTAAGCATGACACCTCTGCCGGTTGCTTCCCGTCGGCCAAGTGATCCTCCCATAATCAGGGGCTTGCCGGTAACGACCGCCGACTCAGTATGGCGGACATGCATCGAATAGGTGTCCATGATCCACGCCATCGTCTGCTCATTGGTGTTGACGTCCGGCGCCGGCACATCAGATTCGGGGCCGATCACATCCAACAGATCAGCGACATATCGCCGCGTCAGGTGCTCCAGTTCATGCTTGGAGAGAGTTTTCGGATCGACCGTGATTCCCCCCTTGCCGCCGCCAAAAGGAATATTGACGACCGCACATTTCCAGGTCATCCAACTCGCCAGCGCTTGTACTTCGTCAAGTGTGACGTCGGGGTGAAAACGGAGTCCACCTTTTGCCGGGCCTCTCACAATCGAGTGTTGCACGCGGTAACCGGTAAAGACTCTGAACGAGCCGTCATCCATTTGAATCGGCAGCTTCACGATCACACTGCGTCTCGGCATCTTGATGATCTCGACCAGCATCGGGTCGATCCCCAGCAGTGACGCCGCATGATCTACTTGCTTCACGACATTGGCGAACACCGACATCGGCATTTCTTTGGAGGTGATTTCACCTTTCATTTTCGCTCCTATTTACCAGATACAAATTTGTTTTCAGCTTCATAGAATCGCCAGAGCATCTCCTGTCCATCTTTAATGCCAATACGAGACGTTTGGACGATCTGATGGGGACGATAGCCTCTGTCGATCACATGAGCGATATCGCCGGTCAGATCGATGCCGGTGTCTTTGACCGTAATGCCAAATGCTTGGCACAGCTTCCCGGGGCCGGTCGTCAACTGCAGCGTGTCTTCGCATTTACGAAGCGCTTTCATGATGCCAGTCCCTTCCAGCGGTTCCAGCGCGCGAATCAGCACCGCCGCCGGTGAATTTGCCCTCTCCGTGACGAAGTTAAGCATGTTGTGCATGCCATACACGAAGTAAACATAAGTGAAACCGCCAACACCGTACATGATAGCGTTGCGTTTGGTCAGACCGTAACGCGCATGGCAGGCCGGATCGTTTTCTCCGATATACGCCTCGGTTTCGACAATTCTACCCGACAGAGTGCGCCCGCCCCGCGAGAGAATGAATTCTTTGCCAATCAGTGCCTTAGCGACGACCAGAGTCGGTTGAAGATAGAAATCGCGCCCCAGTTTACTGCTCATACTCATCTTCGGGACCGCACGGCAGCAATTCGTGGACAAGCTGTGCGGCGTTTTCGAAATCAAACGCCAACTGATCGGGATTGTGCGCATCCGACCCGAGTGCAGATACTCTTACGCCGGCGCGACGTGCGGCATTGATAATCGCCATCGATGGATAGTACTCGCCAACTCCGTGGCGTATACCTGCGGTATTTAGTTCCAAGAACAGGCGATGCTTTTTCATCTTGTCAAAGAGGTTGTCAAGGTATGGCTCATGTGCCGTTTTGATCGCTTCGCCGTAAGCCGCTTGTCCATAACGCTTGTAACAGTCAAAATGTCCAAGCACATCGAACAACTCCGATTCGGCGATCTCTTCCGCGCGTTTGAAGTAGTCGCCGATCCAGTAGTCAATTGGATGGTTCGCGAAAAACGCCGGAGAAAATTCCCGTTCGAGAATCGGCGTATCGCATACATCATGAATCGAGCCGATCACAAAATCGAGATCAAAGCTCTCCAATTCCTTTGCCAGGCGGTCATAGAGAGTCCTATCCCATCCCACTTCCAAACCACAACCAACCTTGAGTCCGGCTGGAAAAAACTCCTCCCCGACCGCGCGCACTTCCTCGACATAACGCTTGACCGTATCGGGACCTGCCGGCACCTTCAGCCCGTCGATTGTGAAAAATCCCATCCGGTCTTTGCGCTCCGGCAGGATTTCGTAATGGGTTGTGAAGGTGATTTCGAATAGCCCCATGTCAAATGCACGCTTACAGTACTCGCGAATCGAACCCTTGGCATCTACGGAAAAATCGGGGTGAACGTGACTATCGCCAATCGGATATTGCATTATCTTGGTCTCACAAATGGGTTAACTGTTTTCTCAAGACCGATGTTAGTCGGCTCGCCGTGACCCGGCAGCACCAACGTGTCATCCGGCAGAGTGAAAAGCTTGTCGCGAATCGACTGCTCTAGTTGCGCCATGCTCCCGCCCGGCAGGTCGGTTCTACCGATTCCCGAGTTAAACAGCGTGTCTCCGCAAAACAACAAACCATCGTACTTGAAGCAAACTCCTCCGCGAGTGTGTCCGGGCGTATGCAGCACTTCCAGAGTAAGCTTACCCAACAAAATTCGATCGCCGTCTTCAAGAAGCTGCTCTGCCTCGCTTGAGACAATGCTGTTGCCGGTCAGGGCGCTGAGATTGATCATCGGATTGGTGAGGGCGTTGGCATCCGCGGAATGGATCAACACCGGACAGCCGTACTCCTCTCGAATCTTGTTCAACGCCCCGATATGATCGAAATGCCCGTGAGTCAGCAGTATCATTTTGACGATCGCCTGTCTTTCGGCTACCTTGTCTTTGATCAGTTCACTGTCGCCGCCCGGGTCGATAATGGCAGCTTCCCGCGTGGCGCGACAACCAAGGAGATAGCAATTGATCTGCAACTCGCTGACAATCAGCGTATCAAGGAAATATGGTTTATCTGCGTCCATCGCGGCGCTCATGATATGATGCCCTTACACTGGAGTCAACCCGAAACTTGGCGCGCCGGTTCCACGGCACGGTCAACGGCGCACACGCTCTCAAGGAGATAAGACGGCAATGGCAACAAAAGCATTTGGAATCAATGTCAGCACTTCCGGCGATGGGGACATTATCGACCTCACGCCCAAGGTCGCCGAGTCGGTCGGTCAGTCAGAGATCAAGAATGGCATGGTGTTGGTCTTCGTCCCCGGAGCGACGGCCGCCATCACTTCGATTGAATATGAACCGGGGCTCCTTGCTGATCTACCTGAGTTCTTCGAGCGCATCCTTCCCTCCGGCAAGTTATATCATCACGATCGTACGTGGGGGGATGGCAACGGCTACGCTCATCTCCGCTCGGCCTTGATCGGCGCATCATTCACTTGCCCGCTGAATTCGGGAAAGCTGGTTCTTGGGACTTGGCAGCAGATTGTCCTGCTCGAATTTGACAATCGGCCACGACAGCGAGAGATCGTCGTTCAGATTCAGGGTGAATGAACGTGAAACCATTTCGCATTCATTGTCAAAGGCGGAGTGTCGGGTTACTCACTCCATGCTCACAGAAGCCCTTAGTATCGCCAACGAGTATGGCACCCAGCGGGAGCGGACAAAGACGCCTATCGCCGGCGGAGCACCTATTTTGTCTTCGTCGCAAGCTGGTCGCGGCCACCCTGATGGAGAACCAAGCCGGTTATCTTCCCAGCTTGATCTTTTACAAAAGTCATTTGAGCATCTACTGCGCTGAAGTAATATTCGGTCTCACTTCGGGCGAAGATCTCGTTTTCCTCCTGACCGGTAGCCTGGCAGAAGAATTGATTTCCGCGCCGCCGTATTTCAAGGATAAAACCTGGTGTGAGCTGATAACTTCCCACCAGCGCGTCGAATGCCGCCGACTTGACACCCTCTGCGGCAGCTACTTCCAAAAGAGAGTCAGCCAAAGGGCCGAATAACTTGGCAGCAGAAGTGGTTGTTCCGTTCTGCGTAACTCGGTGTTCGACAACAACGCCGGCGCCGTCTCGAATAAAATCAAGAGTGATGGAGTTTTCATAGTCAAAGAAGAACCTGTCCTTTGATTCCGGATAGATGAGGCGTTGGGCGCCGCCGGTCCGTTGCGAGAACAGACTGTCTCCCTGCCTGATAATCAGTCGGTATGTATCCGGCCCGATTTGGTAGGCTCCAACATAGTCGCCGAGGACGGTCTGATCAATCTTCGCAGGAGTCTTTTTAACAGGAATAGAGTATGGTTGACCAAGTACCATGGCGGATAAGACTGCTGCTATCTCTCCTTCTGGCGTCGACTCATTGTTGCTGAGAAAGACGATGCAGATGCTATCATCAACAAACCTCTGAATATTCGACACGAACCCGTCGATCTGGCCGTTGTGCCAGATCCGCTCATGACCATAGAGGGAATCGATGACCCAGCCAAATCCATACATGTCAAGACCAGGTGTCCACATCTGCTTTAGCAATTCCTGTGACAGAACTCTCTCTCCATAGAGTGCTTGATCCCACAAGAACAGATCACCAACGGTGGAATAAAGACCTCCCGCGGCAAAGGAGAGGGAGGGATGAGACTTGACTGCCGGATTCACCTTGTCAGAATTCATCCTGTATCCGGTTGCCAGCATTGGGATATCATAATTCATATAACCGGTATTGTTCATGCCAATCGGCTTCAATATCCGCGTGTGAAGGCACTGGTCATAGGGCTGGCCGGTCACTTTTTCGATAATTAGCCCAAGCAGAAAGTAACCTGAATTGCTGTAGCGATAGGCAGTGCCAGGCTCAAACTGCAAAGGGAGGTCTTTGAACGATGCGACTATTTCCTGTGGCGTAGCTCCTGCCGCTACCATTCTTATCATAAAAGCTCTGTTGTCCGTGTAGTTTGGTATGCCGGAGGTGTGGGTGAGAAGGTGTCTGATAGTAACCTTGTCACCGGTCGCTTTGGGAAAATCAGTCAGGTACTTCGAGATCGGATCCTCAATGCTTAGCTTCTTCTCTGCAACAAGCTGCATGATCAGAGTTGCGGTAAACTGTTTGGTGACGGAGCCGATGAGGAATTTGGTCGTTGGGGTGTTTGGGATCCTCTCGTCGATATCGGCCATCCCATACCCCTTGGAGAACAACACCTTGCCATTCTCTGCAACCAAAGCAGTGCCACTGAAATGCATGACGTTCTTTGCTGCTTTGAGATATTCGTCCAGTTTCTGCTCAAGTGTTTGTGCTGAGACGGATCCTACAATCGTCAGCGAAATCAGAGTGGCCGAGAGAAGCAGAACCAGACTGCGGAATTTAGCTCGTGTATTTAGAAGTAACATTATGACTCCCAGGTGTATCAGGTATATGTCGTCAAACCAGTTTGGACATGACGTGCCGCAAGTTAAGAGACGATCTACGTGTTGGCAATCGTTCTTTGGGAGCCGCGCAGGTCGGAACCGTCAGTTCCATCACTCATCGATCCCACCCATTGATTGTCAACGACATTATCGCTTATAAGGAGGTATTTCTCGCGGGCTATGTCAAGGGTTTCCTGTTGGTTGGCGATGAAACCCGCCCGACGCTTCGTTTTGGGTGGGGCGCCGGCTTTGTCCACGGATGTCAAACCGAGAGAAGTTTTGACCCAGAACCTTTGACATCAAGGATGGTATCTACCAAACTGCCAAACTCATACGACGAAGCTTGATTAATGACTGCAAATTGGTGTGAGCAATTTCGGGAACTCCTGATCGAATTTGTCGGTTTTAGACAGACAGATGAGTGATTGGCTTACCATTATCCCGCTTGCGGTTGTCATTGCCGTATACGTCTACCGAATACGTCGCGGACATGGCTGAAAGTGACCTGCGCCGGCTGAGTTCAGCCGAACACCCTAATCTATTACAAATCATAGTGTTGCGGTCAACAATATAGACGCGACAAAGCCTTTGACATTCGGCATTTACCGCGTATATTATTTGGTTATATTCTATGGGGATGTCCGCTGGACGTCTCGGGTTTTTTTCGCGGAGTACTACAATGGCATACGACACAATCAGCAGCAAGCCGGCCGGAACGCCCGGCTATTCCCACGTGACAGACGATCAGATTTACCATTTGGAGACGACTTACGGCGCCAGCCATTACCATCGCTTGCGATCCGTTGTCCGCAGAACCGAAGGGGCCTGGCTGTACATGGATGACGGCACGAAGATCCTTGACTGCCTCGCCGCCTACAGCGCCGCGAATCCCGGACATCATCATCCCAAGATCGTGGCGGCGTTGGTTCATGCGCTGCAGCACGGCTATGGCTCGGTGATCTCCAACGTGATCTATACCGATACGCGGGCTCTTTTCTTGGAGAAGCTCTGCCTGATGGTGCCGCAACTCGGATTGAAGTTCGGCAGCAAAGGCAACAAGGCGCTCCTGAAGAACGGTGGCGTCGAATCAGTCGAGACCGGGATCAAACTGATGCGGTATTACGGCTACAAGAAAAAAGGCATCCCCGATGGCAAGCAGGAGATAATTGTCTTTACATCCAACTTTCACGGTCGCATGATCTCGGTGATCTCCTTCTCCGACTCAAAGCATTACAAAGAAGGTTTTGGCCCGCTGACGCCCGGATTTGTCACTGCCAAATACGGTGACATAGAGGACGTAAAGCGTCTGATCA
>CAIVAP010000033.1 GCA_903903945.1 uncultured bacterium
GGCCAAACATTTCCGCGGTCATTTTCTCCAGCCGCATCACGGTTGGGTCATCATTAAATACATCATCCCCCACCTCGGCATCGGCAATAGCTCGACGCATCTCCTCGGACGGTTTGGTTACCGTATCCGACCGCAGATCGATATATCTCATTTTGCCTTCCGTTCGTTCAAACGTATCGCTTCGCGGGAAAGAAGCGCGACGGGACAATGATCGTCAAGAAAAAATGCAATTGGCGGCAGGCCAATCGCCGCCTGCACCTGCCTTACGGCAGCAGCGGAAACATGAGCACGAGCAGATGCATGACCAGGCCGGAGATCAACGGCACGGTGAGGTTATCGTCCCGGTAAATGGAAACCGCTTCGACGATAGTCGCCACGATTGCTCCGATGATACCAACCGTGTACGGTACCTTAGGCACCAGCAGGATGATCAGCAGCGCCACCACCAGAAAGCCGAGTGCCCCTTCGATAGTCTTGGGGCGTCGTATAAAGTGTTTCCCGTAACGTCGACCGATCATCGCCGATGCCACATCTCCGAGGATTTCAAAGGTGATGGCGGTGAAGGCGATGTAACGGGGAAAGAAAATGATTGTGGCCAGGCCGCCCAGAATTATGTAAAAAGCGCCCGTGAAATTTCCATTTTCCTCTTTGGGACGGATCATCCCTCCGACAACCCACTTGAGATACTGCCAGGGACTTAGTTTGCGCAAGCGGACGATCTCAAAGGCGATGGTAACCGCCATCGCCAAACTCATAAAACCGATCGCCCACGGTTTGGGAAAGACTACATAGCCGAGGGGAATGAGCAAGGCGACGAAATGAGTCGCCTTGCGCATTGCTTCCTGTTGATAGCTGATATCGTTATGAGCCACTGCGTACGGTGTCGGTCGCCGCCTTGGCTCGAGCCAGCGAGTCGGCAAGCTGGAAATAGTGATCGCGGCTTGCCAGATCGACCTGTACCTGTTTCAAGATATCATCGTACCTGACAATGTCGTGGCCGCTTGTCACTTTCTTGACCCATTCTTCATTGGCGCCGTCAATCTGCTCCCGTCGAAGCGCCTGCTGCACATCAAGACGCGCCGCCTCGAAAGTCTTCATCGGCTTGTGGTCGAGAATTTTGATGACGTGCCAACCCCATCGCGTCTGAACCGGCCCGGCGTACTTGCCAACATCGACAATCCAGGCCGCCCCATAAAATTCGGGACCCATCTCTTTCTCGGAGATCCGGCCCAAGTCAAAAGCGGCTTCCTTGAAATCCGGCTCACCCGGACAATACTTCAGCGCCAATTCCTTAAAGTCGGCACCCGCTTCGGCCTGCCGTTTTACATCAGCCGCCTGCAGTGAGTCTCTGAAAATGATGTGCTGCACTTTCAAGGGTTTGTCGGAGATGTAGTCTCCCTTGTGCCTCTCATAGTACCGTCTCATTTCATCGTCTGTAGGCAGCTTGTCGGTCACCGAAGTCCGATCTTGGTAAATACGGTTCACGACCTCTTGCCTATAGAAGTCTTGCATTGTCTTTTTCATAGGATCGCTGTCAGCATATCCCAGTTGCCGCGTCGCTGACATCAAAGCGTACGCCGGCATTTTGGACAAGAGGATCTCCTTGCGTACGTCTGGAGTGACTGGTGGCCGACGACCGCCAGTGCGATATAACAGCTCCAATTCGCGAAGAATACTGGCGCTTACAGTATCGGTCCCATTGACGATCAGGGTCCAGTCTTGCGGGTCGTATTCGCCCGGTTGCTTCTGAAGCAATGGTTCGTTCCAGACCAGCTTGGCCGCGAGCATTACACTGTCGGCAAAGTGACCAGCCAAACTTGACAGCATGTTGGATCTCAGTTGTTGCTCGATCGTCGCGCGCAGGGCAGAGTCCAGCGGCTGGACTGTAGAGTCGACTATTTCATCGACTCGGAGAAGGTGCCAACCGAAAGGTGACTTGAAAGGAACGCTGAGAGCGCCCTGCGGCAACCGGAATGCAATCTTGTCAAACTCATCCACCATTTGTCCGCGAGCGAACAATCCGGAGTTACCACGCTTCGGCTTCGAATTGCTGTCATGGGAGTATTTCGCCGCCAAATCACCCAGGTTGGCGCCCCCTTTCACCTCTTGATAGAATTTCTCAATCTGCACCTTTGCCTTGGCTTCAAGCTGTTCGGCCGTCAGACCGCTGACATCAATCCCATCAGCCTCCCACGCTTTGGGATTGCTGGAAACCAGCAGATGCGTCACCCGTCGACGTTCCGGCTCGGATAGGCTGGCCAAGTTGGCACGGTAAGCGCTGTCAATCGACGACTCGGATACTTGAACCAGCTTTGCAAACAAGTCCTGCAACATGTACTGGATGATGACGTCGCGCGCACGGTTCTGCGCCAGCCGGTCAACTTCCTTCTTGTCGTAATCTCTGAACTTGTCTGCACCCAGAAATGCGCACTTGCGATAGATGACTTCATTAAGTGCGTTCTCTAACGTGGCGGAGAACCTTGAACCCGGAATCGTCAAGCCGGTATACTCGCTGAGTACTTCCCCCAGTGTGATTTTGGCCGTGTCGACGGTCACCACGATCGTTTGACTGGTAATCGGGCCCTCTTGCACTAACTGTGGTTTTTCGCCACACGCGAAAACCAGCAGTGCTATTGCCACCGGTAACAGCATGAGAAGTCCTCGTACGGTAGCTCGATTGCTCATAAATTCGTTGTTCCTCCTAAAGCGCGATATTGAAAGAAAGGCGATAAGTATTATCAAGGTCTTTATGATCCATAAAAGCGGCATCCAGACGGAAGCGGTTGAAGCCAACCCCAACACCCAGTGTCAGACGCCCGATATCGGAACCGGCACGGAAAAACACGAGGTTTTCGTAGGCTAACTCACCTCCCCAATGAGTGTCCAATGATACTGCGCCCAGCGACATTTGCGCCGCCTTATCGCGGCCCTCAAATAGAAATTCGCCATCGGCGACAACGCGGGCGGTGAACCATTGATGTCGATAGGAATACACTCCACCTAGCTTGACCGACGGCAAAATCGATTCCTTGGTGCCGTTGTCATAGGAGATGAAGCTGGACGTGATATCCGCTGCGGTCAGTCCCAATGTCAGGGCGGGAAAGACATCATACTGTGCACCCAAGTCAAGCCCGAGTCCCCAGGCGCTATTGCCCGCCAGCGAACGCAAGATCACTTTGGCAGAGCCACCTGCGCGCCACCGTTCATTGACTTTGTAGCCGCCACCGAGTTGCAGCAGATAATCGTAGTGGCTCGCTTCGGATTTGACCATCAAGCGCGAACTGTCGGCATTCCAGCCAGTGAGCAAGATGCCACCTCCACCGAGGCGGTAGAGGCCGATGCCTAAAGCACCCGGGCGGTCGCCGAAGTTCATTGGGTGGGAATAGGCAACAAAATCCTGATTGATTAGCGAGCCAAAGGCTTCGGAATGGAGGAAGAGCAGTTGAGTGCCGGTGACCTGTGCGAGACCGGCGGGATTATAGTAGACGCTGCTGGGGTCCGATGCCAATGCGACATAAGCGCCGCCAAAACCTAATGGTCGCGCGCTGGCTCCGAGTTTGAAAGACTCGCCGGCATATTTTGCCCCCCAGGCGTGCGGCCCGATAACGATAGCGATGCTGATGGCCAGACAGAGAACTCTACGCAATGTCAGATCGTCTCCAAATCAGCAGAAGTTATGCCCTTATGACTCTGCTGTCAACTCTATTGTACCAATGGAAAGGGCGGTTGAAGCATTTCAACCGCCCGCGCATTTTGCTATTGAAAATCGATCAGGACTCGCTATTCTTGGTGTCCGCTTTGCCTTTGCACATGTTGGCACAGGATTTCTTGGACTTCTCTGAGCAGTTGTCGCCAAACACCGCTTTCATATCATCGCTGCACTCGGTCTTCATCGTGGCAACATACCCGGCCTTGTTGATCGCCATTACCATGTCATCAGCTTTCACCTTGTCGGCATGAAATACCACGGTGGCGGAAGCCTTCTTGAGATTGACATCAACCGCACAGACGCCGTCCATGCTGCCAAGTGTCTTGGAGATATGATCGACGCAACCCTGACAAGTCATCTTGTCGACCGCCAGAAAAGCTACCATGCTGCCGCTTTCACATTTTATGGCCTCGGCGACCGTCTGAACTGGATGGCCGTTCGGCAGTTTGGCGGAACTAGCGCCTTCTTTTTTGTCGGCGCCGCATTTGGCTCTCTCAGCCGCAGTGCAAGAATGACTGCTTTTCGTGGCATCCGCGCTCTTGCCCATTGGGCAGCCGCTTTCGCCTGTCAGATTTACGGAAGTTTTGCTGCTAGAGGTAGCAACCGCGGGAGTAACCGTCACGTTGTCATCAGCGCTGGCTTTGGTAGCGGTGCCTTTGCCGTTCGGGCAACAACCGGGTTTGGACGGGCAGCTCTTGCCGTCCTTCTTCATGGCTTCGCATTTGGCAGCGCATTCCTTGGCAGTCATGCCTTGCTTGTCGCAGGAGGCCTTACCGGCACAGGTTGCCGGGCAGTCTTTGGAGGCGGTCTTGTCGCCACCGCAGCCAAATGCGGGTACCGCAATGGCCATGGCGAAGATTGCGATCATCACGATGAGGGCGAGTTTCTTCATGAGTAGTTTCTCCTATGGAGTAATTTTAGTTTTGGTTCAGTTTCAAGACCCATTAACGGTTTTACACATGTTATCGTGCGAAGCACTAAAGAAATCTCTGAATTTTCTCTTCCAGAACTAACTTATCCTGATATCCAACGAAGCGATCGACGATTTCTCCCTTGCGATCAACCAGAAAAGCGATCGGGATAGCTGATCCGATATTCCAGTCGGTGGCAACTTGTACGGTTCCCATCACCACCGTGTAAGGAATCTTCATCTGCTCGGTGAACCGCGCCACTTTGTCCGCACCGGCTTGGTCGAGCGAAATCCCAACAACTTCAAACCCGCGATCGTTGTACTTTCCGTGCAACTCACTCAGATCAGGAATCGAGCGACGGCAGGGAGGACACCAGGTCGCCCAGAAGTCAACGAGTACGACTTTGCCGTCATACTGACTAAAATTGACAGACTTTCCTGCTACATCAAGCAACGCAAAACCGGGCGCCTTACGTCCCGAAATCTGCGCCGTTGCGGCCGCGCTCACCTGCTCAGTTCCGGCTGTTCCCTGCCTCTTGAACTCCACTTTGCTATCGGAAGAGCAAGAACCGACAAACGTCGCACTCAAGGTGACTAACAGAACGTATGCCACCAGCTTCCCAAGTCCGCTAATCTTCACTTCGATCCCGCCTTGAGTGTCTGCTGTTCCACGAATTCCTTGAATGACATCTTATCATTTGCATTCGTTCGCACGAAATCCAGGATGTACATCATGGCTTGAGTTTGGATGTAGCCCGGCGCCGGAGCAATCTTCGTCCCATCCGGCTCCAGAAACCAGGTTGTGGGATATCCACTCACGCGATATTGTACCGTGATTCCCTTTTCCGTAACGTCGCCGTCCTTCAACTTGAGCACGTTGTAAGAATCACCGTCAATCTCTGCAGCAACAAAGTCGCGATTGATGGTATTGACCACCTGGGTGTCCTGATAGGTCGTCGCCTGCATCTTCTTGCACCAGCCGCACCAAGTAGTAGTAAAGTCTATAATGATATGTTTCTTGCGCTTTTTCGCTTGCTCGACGGCTACGTCATATTTTACCCAATTGATCCCGCTCGTTTTCCCGCCGGCAAAAGCCATGGGCGTGCCAAAGGTTCCGACCAAGATGACTAATAACAGGATTAGAAGAAGTTTTCGATTGTGCATACACCGTTTAGCAGTAACTTAAAGTTGTCGTTGCCTTCAATCTATATAAACAATTTCGACCGGATAAGCAAACGTTTTGTTCATGCGGTCATGAGTTTTAACCCCACAACCCGCAATGGGTTCCCAATATCAAGACATTGGCTTGAAATTGATGTTTTCCTTTCCAACCAGTTGTGACAATTGCTCATAGAGCTTGCCCTCCGGGCGGACCCGCAAGTTCTTAGGGATTAAATAGAACAATTGGCTGCTCGACACGACAGCCAGTTGCACACCGACCGGCCCCGGATGGCGCCTGAGCAGCAACTCGATATCCTCAAACAGCTTGGCGGAAGCGCCACCGTTAATGAATATTTCCATCACTGCCGCTTTTTGGTCGAATAACCCTTCCAACTGCACGATTTCAGACGCTACCAGCTTCGGTTTCTCATTTTCTCGTGTCGAGACTCTCCCGCGTGCCAAAAGCACAGCGTCGGTGCGGATTATCTGCCGGCTTCGCTCAAATAGATCGGCAAATACCACCACTTCCACCACACCATAAAAATCCTCGAGAGTCACGAAAACCATTTGCTTGCCATTCTTGTCGTGACTGACCTTGAGGGACTGCACGATGCCGCCGAGACTGACATCGTTTCCGTCAGCCCGGTCGCCGATCGCCTCCGAATTTGTTGTGGCAAAAGCCGCCAACTCCAAGCGAAAGCGTTCCAGTGGGTGACCACTGACGTAAAAACCGAGCGCTTCTTTTTCATTCTGCAAGATCGTGGCGGCGTTCCACTCATCAATATTGGGCAGCAGCGGCTCCTGAATCGTCTGGTCTGTAAGACCGGAACCAAAGAGATCTGACTGGGATATTCCCTCTTTGCGCTGGATCGACTGTCCGAAACTGAGTGCCGCCTCCACCGAACCGAGAAGCTGCGAGCGATACCCGCGTACCGAATCAAATGCCCCTGCCATAACCAACGACTCAATAGTCCGACGGTTGACCGAACCGAGATCGACTCGGGAACAGAAATCGAAGATCGATTCGAAACGCCCCCCCACCTCACGTGCTTTCAAGATTGCCTCAACAGCGCCATGCCCCACATTCTTTACCGCTGCCAATCCGAAACGAATCTTGTCGCCAACGACACTAAACGCCAATTCAGATTCGTTGACATCGGGGGGCAGAACCTCAATGCCCATGCGGCGACACTCTTCCATAAGGATGATGATGCGGTCGGTAGTACCCATCTCGGAAGTCATGCCTGCAGCCATAAACTCCTGCGGGTAGTGTGTCTTCAGATATGCCGTCTCATAAGCCAGTAGCGCATAGCCGACCGAATGCGACTTGTTAAAGCCGTAACCGGCGAATTTCTCGATTAGGTCGAAAACTGACTCCGCTGTTCTTTTGTCGATCTTGTTCTTCTGGCACCCCTGCACAAACTCTTCCTTCTGAGCTCGCATCAACTCGGCGTCCTTTTTTCCCATCGCCTTTCGCAAGATGTCGCCCTTCCCAAGCGTATACCCCCCCATCTCCGAGGCAATCTTGATCGCTTGTTCTTGAAAAGCGATGACTCCATAAGTGTCTTTCAAGATTGACTCCAGCATCGGATGCTCGTAGGCGACCTTCTCGACACCGTGCTTACGGTTGATATAGAGATCGACCACACCCCCCTTAAGCGGTCCCGGTCGGTAAAGCGCGTTCATCGCTGCCAGATCGGTGAGATTTTCGGGGCGAAGTTTCCTTAGATACTCTCTCATGCCGGTGGATTCAAACTGGAATATCCCGATCGTATTCCCGGCGCTGAGCAACTCATAAACCCCTTTGTCATCCAAGGGAATCTTGTCGATCTCCAGATTGAATTTGTGTCGCTGGGCAATCATGGCGAGGGCATCGTCGATCACAGTCAGAGTGCGCAAGCCGAGGAAGTCCATCTTGAGCAGACCGATACTTTCTACCACTTTCATGTCGTACTGGGTCGTGACTTCACCCTTGGACCCGATATAAAGCGGCACGTAGTCAGTCAACTTGGAGGGGGCAATCACGACGCCGGCGGCATGCGTTGAGGCATGGCGCGTCAGTCCCTCAAGCACTTTCGAAATCTCCAGAAGTTTGGCGATGCGTTGATCCGATTCGACAAGTTGGTTCAACTGCGGCTCCAACTTGAGCGCCTTTTCAATCGTCATGTCTACCGCGAACGGAATCAGCTTGGCAATGCGGTCAACTTCACTGTACGGAACCCCCAAAACCCTGCCGACATCCCGCACAACCGCGCGGGCTGCCATCGTTCCGAAAGTGATGATCTGACCAACGTTGTCCTGCCCATACTTCTGGATGACATACTGGATAATCCGATCACGACCACGATCGGAAAAGTCGATGTCGATATCGGGCAGGCTGATACGCTCTGGATTCAAGAACCGCTCGAAGAGCAGGTCGTATTTAATGGGATCAATGTCGGTGATACCAAGCACGTAGGAAACGATTGAGCCGGCGGCAGAGCCGCGACCAGGTCCCACCGACACCCCGATTCTACGTGCTTCGGCTGTGAAATCTGCTACGATCAAGAAATAACCGCAGTAGCCCATTTGTTTGATGATCTTCAACTCATAGTCCAGCCGCTGTTGCACGCCACCGGTGACCTTGGAATAGCGGTGTGCCAACCCTTTCTCCGCCATGTAGGTCAGGTAGTCGTCGAGACTTTCGTATCCGGCTGGCAGCGGAAATGCCGGCAGATGGTGCTTGCCCAGCTGGATTTCCAGATTGCACTGCTCGGCAATACGCAGAGTGTTTTCGATGGCATCCGGGGTCGAGCTGAACAGTTCCTTCATCTCGGCAGCGCTCTTGACATAGAGCTGATCCGTTGAATACCTCATCCGATCGGTGTCGGCCACCTGCTTGCCGGTCTGAATGCACAGCAGCGCATCGTGCGCCTCGGAATGCTCTTTGCGCAAGTAGTGGCAGTCATTGGTAGCGACGAGATTAAGACCGGATTCTCTTGCCAGCCTAATCATCTTCGGTCGGACTTTGCCTTCATCCGATATGCCATGATCCTGAATTTCGAGGTAGTAGTTTTCCCTGCCGAACATATCGGCGTACTGAAACGCCGCGCGCTTGGCCTCGGCTTCATTGCCATTGCGCAAATGCATGGCTACTTCGCCGTGTAAACAGGCGGATGTGCAGATCAGACCGCCGGCATGTTCCTTGAGTAGATCCTTGTCGATACGCGGGCGGTGATAGAACCCTTCCAGAAAACCGGCCGTTGAAAGCAGGATCAGGTTTTTGTAACCGTCGTTGTTCTTAACCAAGAGCACCAGATGCATGCCACCATCCGGAAAGCCGGCAACCGGTTCCTTGTGCGTGCGCGCTTTGGGAGCAACGTAAACCTCTGACCCGACAATCGGCTTGACACCGGCGTCACGGGCTTTTTTGTAGAACTCAACCGCCCCAAACATGTTGCCATGATCGGTGATCGCCAGCGCCGGAAAGTGCAGTTCTGCGGCAAGCTTCACGAAATCCTCTATGCGGCAGGCGCCGTCCAGAAGCGAGTATTGTGTGTGGTTATGCAGATGTACAAAATCAGCCGTCTTTTTCACCGGTAGGTCCCCCATTCACCTTTCTTGCGGGTTAGTTTGAAATAGAAATACCCGAACACAAATCCGCCGACATGGGCGAACCAAGCAACCCCACCCCCTTGCCCCCCGGCCATCAACGAAGGTAGACCGTAAAGCAGCTGCAAAACAAACCAGAAACCGAGCGGAATCGCCGCCGGCACCCGCACGGTCTGGATGAAGAAACCAAGAAACACGAGCGCGAGTATCCGAGCGCGCGGATATAGCGCAACATAAGCCCCCAAGACACCGGCTATAGCGCCCGAAGCGCCAACCAGCGGGACTTCCGACGCGGGAGAAGTAATGGTAAAAAGTGCCACCGCCGCTATACCAGAAACCAGGTAGAAGATGATGAATTTGATCTTGCCAAGGTAATCCTCGACGTTGTTCCCGAATATCCAGAGATAGAGCATATTGCCGGCGAGATGCATAAATCCGCCATGCACGAACATGCTCGTAATAACCGTAAGACCATACGGCACTGCCAATTGGGGATAAACCTGCACGAAATGCGTGTATTCGACCGGCATATAGCCCCACTTGAAGATCATGGCGCCATACTGGTGCTCATTGAGTGTCAACTGGTAAAGATAGACTGCAACATTGACAGCAATCAAACTGGCTGTGACGAATGGGAAGCTTCGGGTCGGAATGTCATCTCGTAGCGGGATCATAACCTGTAAATATACGCCTTTGATAGTGAAATCCAAGAGAGCAATTGCGCGAGTGACGCGAAAGGAATACGTACTTCCCATACGCAATTACCGGTTGACAAAGCGGCCTGTCGAGACTATATTGACTGAGACATTGAGGTTGATAAAACCCTATTTTCGACTAACCGTCTGCAATGGCAGGTTAACGTGCCCTGCAGTGGGGGAATGTCTTTGGGACTTTCAGATAACGAATCTGCCAATCAATCGAGTTCCGCTGATCTGACCGACACCTTCGCAGCGTACGTCGCCTTGGTGAACCGCGAAGGCTTTATCGAGTTCGCTGGACAATGTGAAGGCGGTCTGACACCCGACAAACTTGTTGGACACAAAGTGTTCGACCGAGTTCCTTTAGAAGCGCGTCAAATTCTCATAGACAAACTCGGAAGCGTTTTCGAAACTAACGACATTGAATTCATCCGCATGCCGGCCGCCCAGTGTAATAACGACGGTGCAACAGAGATCAAACTCGTACCTCTACACGAATCGGGGAAGCCGCTGCAAATGGTTGCTGTAGCCTTTCGTCGCACTCTGGTAACGACACGGGATGGCAATCGTCTCGCCGATCCAGACAAGCCACTCTCCCGTGTGACTCTTGATGATCTGCCCTGCGAACGCAGTCTCAAGGAACGGCAGTTGATAGAAGCCGCGCTCCGACAGAGTGAAGAACGGTTCCGACAGATAGCCGAGGCCTCGCTGCAAGGGATCCTTATCTTGCAGGACCGTAAGATCGTTTTCGCAAACCGGAAGGCAGCGCAGATAATCGGAGCGTCGGTTGAGATGTTAGTTGGCGCGCAAACGGAAGACATCATTTGCCAGTATGTTGATCCCGAATTCCGTGAATTCGTAATCGAAAAGAATCGCGAAGGGATCGGCTTGACCGATGAGATCAAGTTCTCCAACGCGACCAAAGAAACGCGCTGGGTAGAGATCACGACCATGCCGGTGACCTTCAACGGTCGCGATGCCGGACAGGTAGCGCTAACGGACATAACCGCGCGCAAAGAAGCGGAGGAAGCGCTCAGGGACAGCGAAGAGAAATATCGCACTCTGGTGGAAAGCGCCCAGAACGCCATCTTCTCGATGGAATACGACGGCACCCTTGTGTTCATGAACTCCGTTGCTAGTGGGATGTTGGGGGGTAAAGCCAACGACTTCGTCGGTAAGAATGTGAGGGACCTCTTTCCGCCGGACAAGGCCGCCCGACACCTATATACAGTACAGCGGGTTATAGAAAGCGGCAAGGGCGAAACCATTGAGAATCTTACCGAGCTCCAGGGACAGCCACGCTGGCACATCACCAGCATTCACCCGCTGAATGTGAGCAGCGGCCTGGCGAGATCGGCATTCTTGATCTCGACCGACATCACCGAGAACAAACTCGCTGCCCAGAAGTTGGCCCGCGAGCGAGATTTCACGAGGATGATTCTGCAGACCGCCAACAGCCTGATCTTTTGCCTCGACAAAGATGCTCGAATTCTGCTGTTCAATGAAGAATGTGAGCGAGTGACTGGCTACAGCAGCGAGGAAGTGATCGGCAAGCGCTGGCCGGACATTTTCATCCCCGAGAGATATCGTCACAATGGACTTGAGGATCTTGGCGCTTGGGTATATCAGCATCCGGCAGATCGCAGAGAAGAGCCGATTCTGACCAAGTCGGGGGATGAGCGAATCATCCTTTGGTCGAACTCATCCTTTATTCACCCCGACACCGGCGAAATCACAGCTATCGCTATCGGCTATGATGTCACCGAAGCCAAGCAGGCAAGTAGGCAATTGAAGGAAACCGAATCCCATTTCCGAAATCTGATCGAAAGTATACCGGCGCTTACCTACACTGCGGCGCTTGACGGCACCAGCACCACGATGTACGTCAGCCCACAGGTCGAGGGCTTGCTGGGCTTTACGCCCGTCGACTACGCTGCCAATCCGGATATCTGGGAAAATCGACTTCATCCGGACGACCGCGATCGCGTGCTCGCGGAGTTGCATCGCTGTCATTGCTCCGGTGAACCGTTCTTGAGCGAATATCGCATGATCCATCGCAACGGCAGCATTGTCTGGTTTCGCGATCATGCTATCGTTCTGCATGACGAATCGGGCAGGCCACTCTGTCTTCAAGGTGTCCAATATAACATAACCGAGATCAAATCTGCGGAAGAGAAGCTGCGCGAAAGTGAAGGGCGTTTCAAGGAACTGGCTGATCTATTGCCACAAACGGTATTCGAGTTTGACACAAACGGCAAATTCACATTCATCAACAGAAACGGTTTTGAGGCATTTGGTCGTACCGAGGAAGAGCTGGAAAAGGGCGCTAACGTCGCCGATGCACTTCACCCGGATGATCGCGAACGAGCCTGGCAAAACATCATTAGTCTCCGAGACGGCTCTCAGTCAACGGGCAATGAGTACACGGCAATTCGCAGTGATGGATCACAGTTCCCAGTGCTGGCTTACACAACGCGGATTTGCCGCAACGGCGAAGTAGTCGGTTATCGCGGCATACTGATCGACATCACTAAGCGTAAGCAATCAGAGCAGGCGCTGCGGCAGTCTCAAGAAGCCTTTCGCGATCTGGTCGAGAACGTCGACGACGTTTTATACACCACGGATGGCGACTTGGTGATTACCTATGTCAGCCCCGTCGTCAAGAGTGTATTAGGATATGATCCTTCCGAGTTGGTCGGGCGTCCGGCGCTGTCGCTTGTCTACAGCGAAGACCTGCCCACGATACAAGCGGCAGTACAGGACGTACTGAATAGCCGTTTGTACCCAAGCGAATACCGCATGATCGCCAAGTCCGGTGACGTACGCTGGGTGCGCTCACTTAGCCGCCCGGTCTTTGAGGGTGACACCTTCGTTGGGGTACGCGGAGTCTTGGCTGATATACACGAGCGCAAACTGACAGAGCAGGCGCTGCGGGAAAGCCAAAAACGCTTTGAAAGAGTCGCCCAACAGAGTCGCGAAATGGTCTGGGAAGTCAACGCTGACGGCTTGTTTACATACGTCAGTCAGGCTTCCGACGAAATCCTCGGCTATCGTCCCGACGAAATGATCGGGACGATGCACTTCTATGATTTGCAGCCTGAGGATGAACGGGAAGAGTTCAAACTTGCTTCTATAGAACAAATCGCGAAGAGAGAGTCCTTCCACAACCAGATCAACAAGGCGATGACCAAGACCGGGCGAGTTGTCTGGTTTCTCACGAGTGGCGCTCCTGTCGTGGATGAACTCGGGAATCTCAAGGGGTATGTCGGAGCAGACCTTGACATTACCGACCGCAAGCAGGGCGAGGAAGCCCTGCAGGAGAAGGATGAGTTCCTTTCGTCAATCATCGAGAACATTCCGGACATGATTTTTGTCAAAGACGCCGAGGAGTTGAGGTTTGTCCGATTCAATAAGGCCGGAGAAGAGCTCCTGGGACATAAGAGGGAAGACCTTATCGGTAAGAACGATTACGATATCTTCCCCAGGGAACAGGCGGATTTTTTCACCAGAAAAGATAGAGAAGTGTTCGAGATTGGGCAATTGCAAGAAATCCCCGAAGAGCCGATCGATACAAAGCATGGCAGGCGGATACTTCAAACAAAGAAAATGCCGATAGTCGAGAAAAATGGGAAATCGATGTTCCTTCTTGGAATATCGCGCGACATCACCGACCACAAACGCGCCCAGGAGGCACTACGCGAGAGCGAGGAACGATTTCGGGCACTTTATAAAGGAAGTCCTCTGCCGACCTACACGTGGCAATGGAATGGTTCCGATTTCGTGCTGATTGACTACAACGAGGCAGCATCAAGAATCACTGAGAGTGGCATCCGAAGTTATCTTGGTTTCACTGCGAGCAAGCTTTATGAGAACCGACCTGACTGTATTCAGGACATTCAGATGTGTTACGAGAACCAGGCGACCATCAATCGCGAGATGAAATACGCTTACCAGTCCACGGGAAAAACGCTGGAACTGTCAGCTCGATATACCTTTGTACCACCCAACTTCGTGCTGGCAGTGACTGAAGATATTACTCAGCGAAAGCGTGATGAAGAAGCCCTAAGGATGAGCGAGGAACGGTTCCGTGCACTGTACAATGGAAGTCCTCTGCCCACGGTTCTGTTTCAGTGGAAAGATGGCGATTTGGAGTTGATCAACTGTAATGAGGCGACGATTTCGGCCTCGCACAGTACACTTCCGAATCTCATCGGCAATACGGCGAAGCATGTCTTCTCGCAGGAACCGGAGTTCCTGGAGTCCCTCTACGAGTGTTTTCACAAACAAACCTCAGTTGACCTTGAATACAGCCATCAGTTGTGGAACTCCGACAAGTGGTTGTATGTGTTGGTCTTCGCCGCCTTCATTCCCCCTGATCTTCTGCTAATACAGGCGCAGGACATTACTGAGCGCAAACAAATGGAAGAAGCGCTCCTTTCGGCCAACGAACTGCTGGCGCAGGAACGTCACGCGCTGCTTGACAAAAACATTGCCCTCAAGGAAATTCTGGGCCAGAGCAAGGATGAAGCTAACCAAATCAAACAGAATATGCAGTCCAACATAGACAAACTCATTCTGCCGATTCTTGTCAAACTCAAAGAGAAATCTCGCGAAAGCGACCGAATTGATCTCGATTTACTCGAATCGCTGATGTCGGACGTTGCCTCACCGTTCCTACACGACATCGAGTCGAGGTTTGTGCAACTTACACCGCGCGAGACTGAAATCTGTAATATGATTAGGAACGGCTTACAATCCAAAGAGATCGGGCTTGCGATCGGCATCTCGGTTCGGACAGTGGAAAAGTTCCGTCAGAAGATCAGAGACAAGCTCGGTGTCGACAGGCGAGACACCAATCTGACAACATTCTTGCGTTCGATCACCAAGAAACGCTGAATACGTACTCCGCATACGCAATACATAAGCATTATAATCGCAATACAGCCTATTGACTAGGATCTCTATTCCTGCTATTTTGAACTGTGTTTACATGTGGGCTTATCGGGTTTTGGATTTGTTTTGGGAGTGATGGAGAAGGATTGACGGGAAGTTAAGATGAATCGGAGAATTCTATAGGAAGAGAGTTATTGATGCTGAGATCAGCCGCTGCTGGCGGGTGATCCTGTACAACCCGAAAAGTGTAAGCATTTTGCTGAATCTGGCAACTTCCTTGGGAGGGTTGTTGGCAGGATGAATCAGGGTGGCAAGGACAATGGGGGAACTCTGGTGGTTCGCTGTGGCCTTGAGGTATGTTTCGAAAACACTCTGTGATCGTTTTTGAGACAGCAAGATTTTGTGACGGCTAATGGCGGCTTCCACAAGAGTTTTTAGAGAGGTCCGGCGGTAATCAAGCAGTTGCCGGACCTCGTTTTTTTTGCCTTCCTATCGCAATTGCCTCTGCCTGTAACAAGCTTTTCTTTGCCCCTGACGCATCGCCGGATTGCCGGGGTGTCCGTACCTTAGTGGCTTCGCAGACTCCCGCATCTCCACCACAGCACTTCATAACATGCAAAAAAAACAGGGAATCTCCTTGAAGGGAGACTCCCTGCAATTAGGACCGTCTGAGTCAGTTCAGGCCGAAGTTACTTCACGCAAGGAGCGGGACCGCCCTGGAAGATGAATTCAAGCAGGTAGACCACGTCCGAGATGTTGCAGGTAGTATCACAGTTGGCATCCCCAGCCTCCAACGGAACCGGAGCCGAACCACCCGCAAAGATGTAGGCGATGAGGTGGACGGCATCGGAAATATTGATCGCGCCATTGTTATCCGCGTCACCGGCGGGAGAAATCACCTGAATGGTGGTCATATATGGCACCAGGTTCTGGCCGGTTACGACCAGATTAGCGGTACAGGCTGCACCAGAGGCGGCACGGCCAAGTCAAGTGTGCCACTGGACGGAACCAATCCGGCGCCGTGCAATACGCCACCGGTTGAAAGAGCGACATAAGAGCCGGGGTCAGCCAACACCGTGAAAGTCGTCGAAGTCATCGGCATCGACGGCGAGTGCGACACGCTGTTGGCAAGTGGTACACGCAGATAGCAACTGACCGAGGGATCCCCCATCAGGCAGTACATTTCCCAGTAGTCGGTCTTAACGGAACTGGATGACTGCTCAACCGCCAGCAACCCGCACATATTTTGGACCGACGATCTATGTCGCAGCGAGACAGTGGATGATCTCGCCAACGTACATCCGGTGATAGTCCTTTTTCGGATAGGCGTCATGGATGACGGGATCGAGAAAGAGCGCCGGATCGAGGTCCTGCATATACACCTTTTTGCAGATCAGCACCAGTCGCGCCTGCTGGAAGTAGACGGCTTGCTTCTCCCATTCTATTGGCGTTAAACCGGTCTTGGCGATTTTGTCGACATCACGTCCCGAATGACTGCCGCAGAAATCGAGAGCTTCGCGGTGTTTTTCGTCAAAGAAGGTCAGAGTGAAAGTGTCGGCAGTTTCCATGAATTTGTAGGTATGACGCGTGGGACGGACAAAGCAGAACGCGACTTTTTTGTTCCAGAGTTCGCCGAGCGTACCCCACGAAGCCGTCATGGTATTGAATTTATGCAAATTGCCTGCAGTGATCAGCATCCAGCCATCGGCGATCAGTTTGAAGGGGTTGTCTTTTATGTCGTAGACACTGATTTCCTTGAATTCGCTGGGCATCGGCACTCCTTCCGAGAGGTCTCTGCACTGAGGATACTTGATGTCAGTTTCGGAAGCAACAAGAAAGCGTAGGGGGCTATTTCTGACCGAGTTTTCCGAGGACTTGTTCGCGCATGTCAAGTAGGTCTTTGCGACCGGGAGAATACTTCAGCGCCATGTCGCAACTCTTGAGCGACTCTTCGTAGCGTCCCATAAGAAAGAGGGTGACGGATTTTTCTTCCCAGGCTTTGCTGTTTTCAGGGTCGCGCGCTAGAGCGCTGTCGAGACTTGCCACTGCTTCGGAGAGTCGATTCAGCTTGCGTAAGACTGCGGATCTTTCCCCCCAGGCTTGGACGTACCCACGATCACGGGATAGAGCGCTGTCATAACTGGCAAGCGCTTGCTTCGATCGATTCAAACTGGCCAGTGTAAGACCACGTGTCAACCATGCGTCTGGCCTGCCTGGCTCTCGGGTGATTGCACTGTCGTAGTATGGAAGAGCCCCCTCCAGCCTGCCGACTCTGTGCAGCGCCCAACCTCGATTGAGCCAGGCCGTCGCGTCGGATCGGTCCTTTGCTATGGCACTATCGAAACACGGGATTGAGGAGGCAGCATCTCCACCCATCAATACTGACCAACCCTTTCCATTCCAAGCCCATGCATCGTTCGGATCGAGACCGAGCGAATGGTCATAGTTCACCCGAGCGTCACCATATCGTTTGAGGTCGGACAGCACCTGCCCTCGATCTCGCCACACCGCTGCTTCGTCAGGGAAATACATCGAAGCGCTATCGTAGCAATCAAGAGCCTTCTCAAGCTGCTGCGATTGCCTGTATGCCCAGCAGCGATCAATCCACGCGTATTTGTTTGAGTGATCCCTGGCAATGGAGCTGTCAAAGCACGACAAGGCGGAGGTATATTCCTTCTTCTGAAGCAGCACCCAGCCCTTGCTGCCCCATGTCCCCTAGTCTTCGCGATCGTGCTCCAAGGCGCTGTCATAGCTGAACAGAGCATCGTCGTAGCGTTTTAACTGTCCAAGTAGGTACCCGCGCGCTCGCCAAATCTTCGGAACCGTGGGGTCGCGTGTCAGTGCGCTGTCGTATGAAGCTAGCGCGGCCTCGTATTGCCCCAGGTACTCCAATGTCCGGCCTCGAGAGTACCAGAGGTTCGGATCATCGCCATAAAGTCGCAAGGCGCTGTCGTAGTTGGCCAGCGCAATGGTAAATTGCTTCAGCAAGAGCAGGGCTTCCCCTCGCCATAACCACGCATCTGCGTCACCTTGGTCATATTGGAGCGCACTGTCACAACTTGCCAGAGCCTCTTCCGGTCGACGGAGCCCCAAGAGGTTAGAACACCGTCCCGTCCAAGCTTCATGATTGCTGTGATCGCGTGCAAGCGCGCTGTCGTAGTATATCAGCGCATCATTGTACTGACCCAAAGCATCAGCTATTACTCCACAGAGTATCCAGAGATTAACGTCCTCCGGTTTGTGCGCGGTGGCACTATCGTAGCAGATCAGTGCTTGTCTATTTTTCTTCTCTGCGAGAAACTCAGCACCGAGATTCGACCAGTACGAGTATTGTCGGGTCGTTGCACTGTCGCGACTGGCCGCCGCTTCTCTCGAGCTTCCGAGAACCTCAAGCACACCGGCGCGATGAAACCAGAAGAAAGGGGATGTCCGACACATTGTGCAGCTATCATACACCGCGATTCCAGAGCGATACTTGGATAACGCGTTGTTCTTGTCTCCATGGAGGCGAACAGGTTACCCCAGCCGATGTGACAACTGCCAATTAGCATGTAAACGAATGAGCTGTCTTCTTCATTTGTCAAACCTTTCAGACCAGCCGAGAGAAGGCGGATTGCATCCTCATACCGACGCGCTGCGTACGCCACCATTCCTGAATCGAGTGCCGACAACCCTGGTGAACTCTCTTCAACGCACTGCGCCAACTCCTTGACCGAATCCTCAAATCCCAGCCCCTGTCTCAGCCCCTGCGACATCTCCAGCAGCGAGGATTTCAACGACTCCGGACTGCATGCAGACGCTTCCTTCCCGGCAGCAGCGCGCGGAGTGTTTGCCAATGACAACGCGATCAGGAAGCAGAGAGAGAGAACTGCGATAGCACGCAGCATGTAGCGCTTTGGCTTTGCAGAAGATATAGGGATCACGTCAGTCACTTCGCCCGATAGTATATGCAATTACCAACGATACCGAAAGCTCTTTGTCCTGTCATACGGTGTGATATCGACAATTTCCCCTTCCTTGATGCGGCGTTGCATGTCGCTCCAGAAGTCGAGAGTGTACAGATCGCCATGGACTGATTTGAACGCGGCGCGCAACGCCGGCGGCAGACCGGAATAACGCTCCATCTCATCGAGGAAGTAGTCATCGGGCATGGCGACGATCCAATCGGATTCCGGTTCCAGCTCCTCGAATTCATTCTGCGGCTGCGGCTTGATTCGGAAATTGATCCGTTCGAGAGGCATGACATCATCGTAATCGTACAGCACTACTCTTCCGCGACGGGTGACACCGTAATTCCAGATATTGAAAAGATCACTCGGAAAGATTCCGGCGGCGGCAACGTCTTTGAGAAAATAGCCGAAGTCGATCAGCACACTTCTGACTTGCTCGGGGTCTTTTTCCTGTTGCAGGTACATCAAGAGTGGCGTGACACGGCGCTGCACATAGACGTGGTGAATAACTACGTTTTCATCGAGCACATTGATGGCGTCGTTGGCTGCCACCCGGAATTCTTCCAACAGTTCCTCCGAGAAGCGTTTGCGTTTGAAGCGCAGGTTTTCGAACTCCTGCGTATCAACCATCCGCCCCACACGATCACGGTGACAAACCATATTGTAGCGACGTTTGACTTCGGCCTTGCTGATCGTTTTCGGAGTTTCATCCGGTGTCCGCAGAAAGCAGGGCACGTCTTTAATGATCTTGAGGACATGATCGTAATCGGGCATTGTGAAGACAATCATCACCGCCCCTTCCCTACCCGGCGCGATCACGAATTGCTCTTTGGACAGGTGAACAAAGCGATGCAGATTGCGGTAGTACTCGGTCTTGCCGTGCCTGTTGTAGCCGATGGAAGTGTACAACTCGGCGACACGCTTTTCCGGCATGATCGATTTGAGGAAGCGGATCAGGGCGTCATGGCGATCAACGACCACTTGAAAATATGAATAGGCAAAGCTGAAAACCCGACTGGCCTCGGCTTCCTGCAGCAAAACCGTGTCAACGTAGACTCCCTGATCGCCGTGATAAAGCGGCATAACCAACGGCACGTAGTGTGAGTCGGCGACGATCCTGCCAATGATGTAAGCAACTTTGTTGCGGTAGAATAGCGGGCGAATCACCTCGATGGCATCGTAGTCGCGGTAACCCACCAGCGGCCAGAGATAGAGATCAATCTCTTGCGCCACCAGCGCCGCATCGCGATCGAGGTTCTCGAAACTCACGCCACAAGGACGGTCGGCAAGTATCCCGCGGATCAGCGAGGTAGTGTCACTTGCCCGCGAATAGCGCTGGAAAACCGGCGTTTCTTCCGGGGGATATTGTCTTTTGTCTTCCAGATGGAAGTATTCAACTTCGCGGTCGACGCCAACCGTAGAGAAGATTTTGCGCGTCACGGAATTGAAGAACGTCTCGGCCAGATCGAAGTCGTGTCGGTTGACAAAGAGCTGTGGAAACTGCTGCTTGATCTCCATCCATAACGGCTTGTCCCTCAGCCGATTCTCCAGCAACGGCGTAAGTCGACTCTCGACCTCAGTTAGTACCTGTTCATAAAGGTCGAGTCGTTCGCGCGCGTCGGACTGGATGGCTTTCCAGTCTTTCTGTTCGAAGCGGGTGCGCGCGCGTCCGGTAATGTCACGAAATTCGGCGAGGTAGCCATCGAAGGCATCGCGAACGTACTCCGCCGCCTTTAAGGCCGGGGTTTCGTCGGCGAATGTCTCAGTCATGATGCAAGGTATCCTCCGAAGAAAAAACTCTCGGGTCGAAGTTTGATCACAACAACGCGGTCGAAAGCTACGCCTTGCGCCAACGACTGTCAAGTGCCGAATCCCAACGGCGAGGCATCCTCCAATTCTCGTGAAACAAAATCTCGCGTTGCGGCAGGCCTTAGGTCACTCCTCGCGACCGTGACCTGTTGCGTCCTCGTAATACTGTTGGGGCAACCCTCGCGGTTGCCCTCATGTTTTTTCTGCTTCCGTACGGGCATGTCGTGCCGAGCCCGGCAGTCGTCATCGCCTAGCTGGAAAACAGCGGGAGACGCGGACAACTACGCACAAATGTCTTCGGCCACAGTATTCAAAAAGCGATTGTTTGCAGATGAAGAAATTCGTATGCTGAAACGAAAGGTCATGTTCTGATATTATGGCAGAAGTCAAATCCAACGAAAACGAATTCAAGAGCCAGGTTACATCATGGCTGAGTTCCCTGTTAAGCAAGGGTACCTACCCCTTTCAGGAGGTCAGCTCAGATCCATCCGTGAAGGGCAAGCAGGCAAGAACTAAGTTCCCAGATGTTCAGGTCTGGCTAAACAGGAGAGCAAAGCTGGGATTCTGTGGGTGGGAGCTGAAAACGCCTGCTACGCCTGTCGATGATGTTGAGTTGTTGGAAAATGCTGCAGAGAAGGCGAGGGTAATGAATGCGAACTACTTCGTCACTTGGAACATGCGCGAATCGGTGATCTGGCGGACGCCTCTAAAAGGAGAAGCTGTTTCCGCCATTCACAGATTCAAGTCCTATCTGTCGATACATCAAGTTAATGTCCCCGATGATTTGTGGGATGCAGCCAAACAGAGACTCCTGAAGTCCCGAGCGAAGGAAATTCTGGATGATCTTGCAGTGCTCCATAAAGAAGGACACCTTAATCTCGTTGACGTCGACTCGACTTTCTTTGTACACAAACTCCATGAGGCGGTCAATGCCTTGGGGCCGTATGTACATCAAGCTCTGAGGGCAAGAATTGCCAGAAGCCCAAAATTCAAGGATGGTCTTTATGATTGGGCGGTGAAGCAAGGAATCGCAAGATTCGATGAAGGGGATATCTTTTTTGAGACTGTTTCAAGACAGATTCTATATCGGTTATTGGGTAAGGTTGTCTTTTATCTCACCCTGAGACGATTTCGCAAAGACATACCGAAACTCGATCTTCAAGGCATTGACACCATCAAAATATCAGAGAAATTGCAGGGATATTTTGAAGCCGCAAGGCGCATAGATTACCAGGCAGTTTTCGAGCGAGACTTTACTGACGACGTTTCAATCTCGAGGGACGCCGCAGAGACATTGTCAAGGCTGGTGACGGACCTAAATCGTTACAATTTTTCGGAAATGCCTCAAGATGTTATCGGTCATGTCTTTGAAAAGCTGATACCACTTGAAGAACGACATACGCTCGGACAATACTTCACGAGCGAAAACTTAGTTGATCTAATTGTAGCCTTCTGCGTTAGGTCAGCCGATGCTAATGTCCTTGATCCGACTTGCGGCACCGGAACATTTCTTATAAGAGCTTACGACCGACTCCGATCTCTTGGCAGTATCGACCACAAACGGCTGCTGTCGCAAATCTGGGGAATTGATGTTGCCCACTTCCCGGCCGAGCTTGCGACCATAAACCTGTATCGCCAGGATATTGCAGATTACGCAAACTTCCCAAGGGTAACAGTTTCTGACTTCTTTGACGTCAAACTGAATCATTCTCTTGAATTCCCGTTGCCCAAACTCAGCGGGACTGATAAATCCAAAATGAGAGTATATCTTCCGGAATTTGACTCGATCGTCGGAAACTTTCCTTACATCAGGCAAGAGTTGATCGAAAAAAGGGTCAAAGGTTACAAAGGAAAGATCGCAAGAGTGCTGGCAGAGGAATGGCGAGAACAATATCCGGACATCTTTACTAATGGAGACATGAAGCTGTCAGGGCAGGCTGACATCTATGCATACTTGTTCTTCCATGCTGCAAAACATCTCAAGGAATTCGGAAGGTTGGGAATTGTCACATCAAACTCCTGGTTAGACGTTGCCTACGGGTACGAACTTCAGAAATTCTTCCTGAAGCATTTCAAACTCGTCGCAATAATAGAGTCGCGTTGCGAATCGTGGTTCGAAGACGCCGCCGTAAATACGGTCGTCACCATTCTTGAGCGTTGCACGACAAAGGATGAAAGAACCAATAACTCTACAAAGTTCGTGAAAATCAAGAAACCTCTTTCAGACCTTATGCCGTGGAGCTTGAGGTCGTCGAGCGATAGATGGTTTGGAATCGACAAACTCGTCTACGAAATTGAGCACGCTGACACCCTGCTGGGTTCACATCGGGAACAAGAATACAAGTCCGATGCAAAGGGAACCATAGCCTGCGACAGTGAGAATTTCACGATCCGGATCGTAAATCAGGGAACTCTTCTCCGCGAAGTTGAAGAATCTGGTAAGACGGTTAAGTGGGGCCAATATCTTAGAGCACCGGAAATCTACTTTGAAATCCTGCAGCGATGCAAGGACTCACTAGTTTTTCTCAGCGATGTTGCAAATATTAGAAGGGGCTTCACGACAGGCGTGAACGAGTTCTTTTACCTCGATGACGAAAAGATCAGTCATTGGTTCATCGAAAAGGAATTCTCAGCACCTGTCATCAAGTCGCCTCGAGAAGCTAGCCGAATATTCCTGAAATCAGAACAGGTCAAATTCAAAGTGTTTCTTTGTCGCGACTCCAAGACTGACCTTAGAAAGAAGGGCAAACACGGTGCATATGGCTATATCAAATGGGGCGAAAGGCAGAAGACAAAGGACGGGAGACCTTGGCCAGAAGTAGCAACCGTTTCAGGCAGGAAATATTGGTACGACCTTAGCGAGCGGCAACCCGGGAAGATACTTCTGCAGAGGATAACAAATGATCGCTTTCTTGTTACCCTTAATGTAGACAATGTCTATGTTGACTGTAATCTTTTTGAGTTATTCCCCATGGAGGATGACTGCACGAAAGGTCTCTTGACCTATCTCAACTCAAGTGTGTTTGCCCTTTTCAGAGAATTGTCCAGCAGGGTGAATTTGGGAGAAGGAGCAACGAAGACGGAAGGTATTGATTGGAGGGATATCCCGGCACCGTTACCGGAGATAATCAAGACTCTTGAAATGCCAAAGAAACTGGAGGACAGTTTCAAGAATAGGGATATTGAGTCTATTTTTGAGGAGGTGAAGAGAAGGGACAGGCAGGAACTTGACGCACTTGTCCTGAAATCCTTAGGCCTTGATCCTTCCAAGTATCTTCAGCCTTTGTATGATGGATTAACAAGACTCGTCCGTGAAAGGCTTGACCTTGCTCAGTCTCGAAAGAAGATTAAGCAAGTCAAAGTGCTGCGAGATATCGAAAGGCTAAAAGAGCAGGTTATAGAAGAAATCATACCCCACGGACTGAAGCGTTTTCCTGAAGACTTTCTCGATTCGCAATATCTGCAGGAGTTCGAAGAGATGTCGATTCCAGGGTTGCCACTAAGACTTGGAGACCCTTTTATGGGTCGTCAGGAAGTCGTTGCCGATTCTGGGTCTAGAATCGACATGGAGACTCCTGAACTTGCTAAGTTCGTAGTCTACGCTCAGAAACCTGACGCCTATTTGATTCGCGTTCCAAAGAATCGTTCTGCTCTTTCAAAGGCAATAGCGGCTTATGAACAATACCTATCCGAATTGGAGTCAGGTATTTGCGAAACACTATATAGCCGTACTCTTGACCACAAACTCGCCAAGTCAGTTGCTCAAGAAATCGTCGGCGGGTTTGTCATGTGGAGACGCTAGTTCCGTAGGTCAAAACCACCTCGGTTCTGACATCTTCCGACACTTCCCTTTTTGTAGCGCCTCACTGCAAAAGTATCCCCCACACCAGTTAGTAGAACGCTGGTTGCGGCACCGAAGGTCACCCCGGAGTGCTCTGTGGGTCGGGTGATTAGCGGCAGAGCAAATCGTGATGATTTGTGCATCTACCTCCTACTCGATCAGGAATCGCCTGCAGTCTAACGGCAACGACTAAGCTAAATATATAATGCCGAACAATAACCGTTATGACCCAGGACATATTCGTACTTCGCCGTGGTGAGTGAGTCTGTCGGTACCGAAGGCCAAGTGGCTCGCGCTGTCAGATACATGCCGTCCGGCTGACACGCTTTGATGTGACGCGATAATTTGCGCCGTCAGGAACCCTTTCCTGACGGGACATGGGTGCCCCATCCGCTTGCGGTGGGATTGCTCAACACATCAAAGCAACGGTGTCCCATCTACTTTTGATGGGTCTCGTATGTCTTCCGTGGTGACCGTCTTCGATTTGGGTCAAACCTGTCAAGACGAAAGCTTCGCAAGAACAGTTAACACCTTCAACCGGAACGCAGCGATAGAGCGTATCGTGACA
>CAIVAP010000034.1 GCA_903903945.1 uncultured bacterium
CGGCGACATTATCTCCGGTCAGGTGCGTCCGCCCAAGGAATCGGAGCGCTATTTTGCGCTGCTCAAGATCGAGGCGGTCAATTTCGAGAATCCGGAAATTGCCAAACACAAGATTCTTTTCGACAACCTGACGCCGCTATATCCTAACGAGCGCTTTCATCTGGAAACGACGCCGGAAGAGGTCACCACGCGGGTGTTGGATCTGATGTGCCCGATCGGCAAGGGTCAACGCGCGCTGATCGTGTCGCCACCCAAAGCCGGTAAGACTATCATTTTGCAGAAACTTGCCAGAGCCATCACCACTAATCATCCCGAATGCAAGCTGATCGTGCTTTTGATCGACGAGCGCCCGGAGGAAGTTACGGATATGAAACGCTCGGTCCAGGGGGAAGTCGTTTCGTCCACTTTCGACGAACCGGCGGAACGACACGTGCAGGTTGCCGAGATGGTGTTGCAGAAGGCCAAACGCTTGGTGGAACATCAGCACAATGTCGTGATTCTGCTCGACTCGATCACCCGTCTGGCACGCGCTCACAACTCAGTAGTACCGCATTCCGGCAAGATCCTTTCCGGTGGTGTCGATTCCAACGCCCTGCAAAAACCGAAACGCTTTTTTGGCGCTGCCCGCAATATCGAAGAGGGTGGTTCGCTTACCATCGTCGGCACGGCACTGATCGAAACCGGCTCGCGTATGGACGAAGTCATTTTCGAGGAATTCAAAGGCACCGGTAACTCGGAAATCGTGCTTGACCGGCGTCTGGCCGATCGACGCATTTTCCCGGCGATGGATATCAACCGTTCATCGACGCGTAAAGAAGAACTGCTGTTGGATGCGACCGAGCTGTCGCGCATTTGGATTTTGCGCAAATTCCTCGCCGACATGAACTCTATCGAAGCGATGGAATTCCTGCAGGATCGCCTGAAAAAGGCCAAGACAAACAAGAAGTTCTTGGATTCGATGAAGGATTAGGAATACTATGTCGTCCAAATGGCACGGTCGGTAATCGAGGATCGTTTGAACCTTCTCGACATTTGTTCAGAAAATAGCGCGCTTCACCTCATAATCTGGGACCGTTTTGATGCCCTGACTCACGAGCAAGCAATGTTGCTTATCCGTGATCTCGTTAAAGGAGATCAATCGGAAAGTCTCATTGTCATGGTAAGACCTCTGGGAAAAGAAAAGCAGGGCGATTATGATATCCTGAAAGCGGACTTCGCAAGCCTCGTAGGAGAGGGTATTCCCTATGCCCGGGTGTACAAGAACGGGACGTTTCAAAGAACGCTTCATTGTGAGCTATCTATCCAGATATCCCCATCCAGATCCGGCATAGCGACTCCGAAACTGGAGGAATGGGTAAGAAGTCATGGTCAAACCTTCGGTTTTTTTCATCACAAGGCACCAGTTTGGTACCCTTTCGAAGAGAGAGACGCGCGGGAAAATTACGCCCGTTCCAGAGATAACAAAAACGTTTCTGCTTTGTCTTCCAATGTGCTCGCCGCTTTCTTAAAGATGATTTGGCAGAGGGCTTCGGGGTACATCGCAGATCGGATTGATTCAGCAGGCGGATTTCAACCTTTTGATCCAAGTCGTGATGTGAATTCAATCCTGGAATTTATGCAGGCTACACTGTCGGATATTCACCCAAGAGATTTCGAAATTCCGTATCCTGACGACATTGTTGATCCTACCTCATTTGGCGTATCACACTTGACCGCATTTGCGATCAATGCGCTCACGGAAGCACGTGAACCATCCCTGTATCTGATAGAGCATCTCGTTCGGGGCTTGGATAATGCTACAAGGCCCTATTGTTTCGGCTCGCGGTCGGATTTCATGGACTACTTAAAGTCGCCACAACGGCAGTCGTAAACTCGCTGCACGTTTTCAGCATGGACGATCTGGCCCTGATGTTTCTTGAGCAACTTGGAGAGACTTGACGTGTCTTAGAGTTCCGTAAGCGGCGTACGTCCCCGTCGCCCTATGACCACAACCTCCCTGTAGTACACATGTGGGGATGGGTCGCGACTAAAGTCGCTCCTACAATTCAAAAGGACAGATTGGTCAAGTGCAGCTTGTAGGAGCGACTTTAGTCGCGACCTTCTCCCTCTCACACGCGCAATCTTGATCAATCCAACCAACACGCATTCCAGAAAGGATAGTGCCCGATGTCCTCGACCAGCCCGGCTCGCACTGGATTCTGGATGACGTATACTGCTATCTGGCGCAAATCCTCGTTGGCACGAATACCGTGATCGAAGAATGCCGGTTGCCATACGGCGCCAGAATGCTGTGTGTCCCGGTGAATATCGCGACTGGAGCGACCTTTGAATCGCCTGACAACCTCCGACAAACTTTCATGCTCACCGAGCTTGAAAATCCAATGAAGGTGATCCGGCATCAATATCCAGGCATAGTTGAAGACCAAACCTTCCTTTTCCATTTCCGACAGCACATTCGCTATTGGCTGACAGTTGCCGAGATTCGTGAACAGCCGAATGCGTCTCTCGGTGTTGATAGTTACATGGTAGTATTGCCTTGCCAGAGAGATTCGACCCTTACGAAGATCACCTTGACCCATGATGCACGATAATGCCATTCAGAGCGATGTCAAATCGCATTTGTAGGAGCGACTTCAGTCGCGACACATTCACATTTGTGGCGAATTGACGGTGCCGGGTCCGCATTATGTCCCTGGTCGCGGCTAAGGCCGCTCCTACAGAAGATAAGGACACACCTGTTCTCGTCTCTTGTAGGAGCGACTTCAGTCGCGACACCTTCACATTTGTGGCGAATCGACGGTGCCGGGTCCGCATTATGTCCCTGGTCGCGGCTAAAGCCGCTCCTACAGAAGACAAGGACACACCTGCTTTCGTTTCTTGTAGGAGCGACTTTAGTCGCGACCTACCTGACAATGCCACAAAATCCTCTCCCACCATCCCGGAACAATTCCACCCCTCCCGCTGTTGTATCTCTTGACAACGATTGATCTATCAACGGAACTGGAGTCGGAATACAATATGAACACGCAGACGACATATTCCGACCCAGTTCTTCGTTTTCTGGCTCAAAATTGCTAAGCGATTATATGACAGCGGGTTGACCTTCACGAACCATGGAAAATCAGACCTGAACGAAAGAATCACTTGCCAACAGTGGACTTTCGGAATATAATATGCAGCTAATGTGATTGAGTTTAGGAGTGTGATTCAAGTGAAACCAGAGATTCATCCCAAGTATGTCAAGGTGATGGTCAAGTGTGCTTGCGGGAACGAGTTTGAGACTCGCTCTACCATCGGCAAGGCCCTTTCCCTCGACATTTGCTCGGCCTGTCATCCGTTTTTCACCGGCAGACAGAAGCTGATCGACACCGCCGGTCGCGTCGACAGATTCCGGCGCAAGTACGCCAAGCTTGATGCGGCGAAGGCCGAAGCGAAAGCCCAAGAGCAGCCCAAAGCCGACAGTTAGCTTTTGCAATAGACGAAATGGCAGGAGTGGCGCAAGCTTCCCCTGCCGTTTTGTATTTGGGCGGAAACGCAAGTTGAGAGTAATGCTCAGTTGAGTTGGTAACATGTCTTGCGTTTACGATGCTTCAGCATCCCTGTAGGCAAGAGTAGACAGTCAATCAGAGGAATACCTATGTCAGACTTTCAGGTTGGTGGTCAGGCAGTTATAGAAGGGGTAATGATCCGATCCGAGACGCACGTTGCAACTGCGGTGCGCCGGGCGGACAAGACGATACTGGTCAAGACAAGACCATACGTCCCGCTTTCCAAGCGGGTGAAAGTGTTCTCCTGGCCTATCCTGCGCGGATTTGTGGCGCTTTTCGAAATGATGGGCATCGGTATTTCCTCGCTGAATTTCTCCGCCGAGACCGCCGGCCAGGATATCGATCTCCAGAACGGCAAAGAAATTACCGAAACCAAATCGAACACGCTCCTGTTGATTCTCAGCGTCGTCTTCGCCCTCGGTGTCGGTGTTGCCTTCTTTTTCTTTCTACCGCTTTGGATCACGTCGCTGTTTGGCGTTCAGAAGGATGCTCTTCTATTTAATCTGGTCGCGGGTGGAATCCGGGTAACGATGTTCATCACCTATGTCTGGATTCTAACTCTCTTCAAGGATTTCCGGCGCATTTTTGAGTACCACGGCGCCGAACACAAGACGATCTGGGCCTACGAAAAGAAAGAGGAAGTCACAGTAGAAAATGCGAGCAAGTACACGACGCTTCATCCTCGTTGCGGGACATCATTCATCTTGATCGTGGCGCTTTTCGCCATCCTCATTTTTGCCATTGCCGATACGATTTACCAGCTTAATGCCGGTCACCCGCCGCAACTGCTCGTGCGCTTTGGAGTTCACTTCGCACTCTTGCCGCTGGTTTCGGGGGGATCATACGAGTTGTTGAAACTCTCCGGAAGAACTCGGGATAACCGTATCACCAAATTCATGATCAAGCCGGGACTCTGGCTGCAATTGATCACCACGAAAGAGCCGAGTGCGGAACAACTCGAAGTCGCAGTAGTCGCCGTGCGCGCATCGCTGAGTTTGCCGCAGAATGTCGAAGTGCGGGAGTTGGCCGATGCTTGATCTCGTCAAATCCGTCGAAGACAAGATGGACAAACTCTCGCAGGAACTGTCCGATCCCAAGGTGATCTCTGACAATCGCCTTTTTACCAAGCTTTCCCGAGAGCACAAGGACCTGACCGAAGTGGTCACCGTTGGACAGAAATATCGCAAGCTGTTGACCACGATTGGAGAGGCACGCAAAATTATCGCTGATGCAAACGACCCGGAGTTGATTCCACTGGCAGAGCAGGAGCTACAGCAAGCCGAGACCGAGTTGGAGCCAATTGAAATCAAGCTCAAGCTGTTGTTGTTGCCGCGCGATCCGAATGACGCGAAGAATGTTATTGTCGAAATCCGCGCCGGTACCGGTGGCGAGGAAGCGGGCTTGTTTGTGGCCGACTTATTTCGGATGTATTCGCGATATGCCGATACGCGGGGTTTCAAGATTGAACTCCTTAGCTCCAACCCGACAGGCATCGGTGGTCTTAAGGAAGTCATTTTCTCAGTATCAGGCGAGAACGTCTTTTCGGATCTAAAATATGAATCGGGAGTACATCGCGTGCAGCGCGTTCCCGAAACGGAGGCATCAGGTAGAATCCACACCTCGGCGGCATCAGTTGCCGTGTTACCGGAAGCTGACGAAGTCGACATTGCCATCAGTCCGGAAGACTTGCGCATCGACGTGTTTCGTTCGTCCGGCCCGGGAGGTCAATCTGTCAATACGACCGACTCGGCGGTGCGAATCACCCATATTCCCACCGGAACCGTGGTATCGTGCCAGGATGAGAAATCACAACTAAAGAACAAGAACACGGCCATGAAGGTTCTCCGTGCGCGTTTGCTCGACCACGCAGTGGCTGAGCAACAGGCAAAGATTGCCTCGGCGCGCAAAACGATGGTGGGGTCGGGTGATCGGTCGGAAAAAATTCGCACTTATAATTACCCCCAGAATCGTGTCACCGACCATCGCATCAACCTGACACTGTACAAGCTCACCGACGTATTGGCAGGCGATCTGAGTGAATTCATTGCGGCTCTGCATTCCAAAGATCAAGAAGAGAGACTCAAGAAGGCTGGAGAACTTGCGGAGGTGAATTGAAACTCGTCAAAGTATTTCTCTCCTTCCTGTTTACGCTGCTTCTCTTCTGGATTACGCCCCGATTTACCCAACAGACACAA
>CAIVAP010000035.1 GCA_903903945.1 uncultured bacterium
CCTACAACTGTGGCAGACGTGCTGCTAAGACAACTTGTAGGAGCGACTTCAGTCGCGACCCTCTTCCGTTCTGTCTGGTCTTGCGTCCGGTTATTTCCCCTTATTTCTGTGCGCGTCTGGCGTCCACGAATTCCCTTTGGTCAAAGCTTCGGTCGGCTTATAATTCACCATGCCGATTCGCATCATCGCCGGAGAACGGCGCGGACTCATTCTGAAAACTGTCGAATTTGAGGGTTTTCGCCCGACATTGGCGCGGGTACGAGAATCGTTGTTTGGCATTCTGACACCGATTGTCGAAGGCGCCAAGGTGCTTGATCTTTTTGCCGGTACGGGGAGTCTGGGGCTGGAGGCGATCTCGCGTGGGGCGGCCTCGGCGCTGTTTGTCGACGATAACCGCTTCGCCGTCAAGACAATCGAGGCCAATATCGCAAGAGCGCAGTTTGGCGATCGCTGCCGCGCGTTCCTCGGTGACTATGACACTGTGGGAAAAAGGGTTGCGCGCGGCGAGCAATTTGATTTAGTTTTCGTTGATCCACCCTATATGCAGGGATATCCGCAGAAGGTGGTTGAGCATCTCCGCAGCAGTAACCTGATCGAACCGGAGGGTGTTGTCTGTTTGGAGATGGACAGGCATGAAACCCGCGAACTGGACCACGCCGGTTTCCGGTTGGCGCGGGACAAAAAGTACGGCAATACAGTGATTTGGATCTTGAGGAGAGAAATTTGAGACGCGCAGTCTATCCGGGAAGTTTCGACCCGATCACCAATGGTCACGTTGATCTGGTGAAACGGGCGTCACTGCTTTTTGACGAAGTTCTGGTCGCCATCACCGACAATCCCAACAAGCAGGCGCTCTTTTCACATGCCGAGCGCATGGAAATGGCCCAGGTGTCGTTGGCCGAGATACCTACCGCCAGGGTCATCGTATTTAGAGGACTGCTTTCCAACTTGTATGAGAAAGAGCAGTGTTGCGCAATCATTCGTGGATTGCGTGCAGTCAGCGATTTTGAATATGAATTTCAGATGGCTTTGATGAACCGTAAACAGCTGCGCCGAGCCGAGACAGTATTCTTGATGCCGTCGCTGCGCTGGGTCTATCTCAGTTCCAATCTGATCAAAGAGGTTGCACGTCATAATGGCGCTATCAAGGATCTCGTACCGGAGATCGTCTGCCGCAAATTGAAAGAAACCTTCGCCAAGAAATAGGCGTCCGATAATGAACGCCGGGGCTAGACCTACCGAGGAAGGAAACACCGTGAGCGAGAACATAGCCGATCAGCATCAAGTAAGAATACAGAAATTGCAGAGCCTGCGTGAAAGTGGCATCGAGCCGTTTGCTTATCGATTTGACAAAACGCACAACACTCGCCAACTGCTTGACGACTTCGATACGCTCATGGCCTCCGGCGAGACAATCAGCATTGCCGGTCGGTTGATAACTATTCGCGTGATGGGCAAATCCGTGTTTGCGCACTTGCAGGATGAATGGGGACAGATTCAAATCTATGTCAAGAAGGACAATGTCTCCGAGGACGACTTCAAGCTGTTCGACAAGGCCGATATCGGTGACATCTTCGGCTTTTCGGGAACTCTCTTTGTAACGCACAAGGGCGAGCGTAGCCTCAGGGTCGGGAGCCTGTTGCTGCTGGCGAAAAGTCTGCGACCACTGCCGGAAAAGTGGCACGGCCTACAGGACAAGGAAATTCGCTACCGTCGACGCTACCTCGACCTGATTGCCAATCCCGAAGTCAAAGACGTTTTCCGCAAACGGAGTTTGATGATCCGTGCAATTCGTGACTTCCTCGACGGTGAAGGTTTCCTCGAAGTTGAGACGCCGGTTTTGCAGCCGATCTATGGCGGCGCTGCCGCCAAACCGTTTACGACGTTTCACAACAAGCTTGACATGCAACTCTATCTGCGCGTCGCCGACGAACTCTACCTCAAGCGATTGATTGTCGGCGGTTTCGAAAAGGTCTGGGAGTTCTGCAAGGATTTCCGCAACGAAGGTATGGACCGCAATCATAATCCCGAGTTCACAATGGTGGAACTATACTGGGCCTACGCTGATTACAATGACATTATGGCGCTCTATCATCGCATGCTGCTCTACGTCGCGGATTGGGTCCTGGGCACGACTACAATTTCCTACAACGAGCACACCATCGAGTTGGGGGGCGAATGGAAGCAGATACGCATGCTCGACAGCATCAGCGAGGCCGTCGGCGAGGATGTCTCTGCGATGAACGAGCCCGACCTGAAAAAACTCTGCGAACGAATCGGCGTCAATGTCGAGGGGATGGTTGGGAGAGGCAAACTGATTGACGAATTGTTCAGCGAGCGAGTCGAACCGCATCTGATTCAGCCGACTTTCATCACCGACTATCCTCTGGAGTTGTCCCCGCTGGCGAAACCACATCGTTCCGCGCCGGGCCTGACTGAAAGATTCGAAGTGTTTATCGGCGGTATGGAAATGGGCAATGCTTTCAGCGAGTTGAACGATCCGATCGACCAGAAAGAGCGATTCCTCAAATTGATTGATCTGGCTAAAGCCGGTGATGAGGAAGCTCCCGGGGTTTTGGATGAAGATTACATTTTCTGTCTCGAACACGGTATGCCGCCGACCGGCGGACTTGGGTTTGGTGTCGACCGGTTGGCGATGTTGCTCCTTGACCAACATTCGATCCGCGATGTCATTCTCTTCCCGCAAATGAAACCGGAGTAACCTTGGGTTTCGAAATGTTCATCGCCGGGCGCTACCTTAGAAGCCGACGGCGTGAAAACTTCATCTCGCTGATTTCGTTGATCTCGATCACAGGTGTGGCATTGGGCGTTATTGCCCTCGATTGCTCCCTGTCGATGATGAATGGATTCGAGACCGAGATTCGTCAGCGCATCGTCGAAACTACAGCGCATATCTCGGTCTATACCTATGCCGGTGAAGGCTTTGTCGACTGGCGCTCGTTGGCAAAAAGGGTTCAGGAAGTGCCGGAGGTGATTGGAGTTGCCCCCGGCATTTACGCCAAGTCGGTTATCGGCTCCAGTCAAGCCAACGAAGGCGTCTACGTCAAAGGCATCATTCCCGAAGAAGAAGCCAAAGTCTCCCGCCTGCCGGAAAACATCGTGGCGGGTCAGCTTAGTCTTGAAGATCCCAATGACAGTCTTCCCGGAATAGTCATCGGTCGAGAACTGGCATCAACCCTCGGTGTAAAGATCAACGATGAAGTTGTGCTTGCATCACTTAAGCAGAAGAAACTTTCGATAACCATACAGCCGAAATACAAACGCTTTCGCGTCACCGGCATCTTTGAAACCGGCTTCAACGAATACGACGCCACTCTGGTCTATATCGCGATGCCGGTAGCGCAGGATCTTTTCAAGCTCGAGGGCTTGGTCACCGACCTGCAGGTAAAAGTGACCGATGTCTACCGCTCGCGTGAGATTGCCGGGAGGATTGAGGAACACATCGGCCAACCTTACTATGCCGTCGATTGGTCGGAGCGACACAAGAACCTGTTTAGCTGGATGACTCTCGAGAAATACGGCATGGCATTGATACTGGGTCTGATTGTGGTGGTCGCTGCATTTGGCATTGTCTCTACGCTGGTCATGCTGGTTCTGCAAAAACGTCAGGAGATCGCGATCCTCAAGTCCATGGGCGCCACACAGCAACAGGTGATGAGGATATTCGTGATTCAGGGTACTTTGCTGGGAATTGTGGGCACTGTAACCGGAACCTGTATTGGATTTCTCGCCTGTTGGTTGCAGAAGGAATTTCACTTGGTGTCGATACCCAGTGAAATCTACTTCATAAACACTCTGCCGATTGACATGCGATTTCACGAGTTTGTCTTGATAGCCGTCTCGAGCGTCCTAATCTCTTTCTTGGCAACGCTTTATCCGTCGAGACGGGCGTCTCGGTTGTTTCCTTCTGACATACTGCGTCATGGTTAACGTTCAGCGTCGTTTGGGGTTAAGGAAAACCAGAATTATGGCGACAAATAACCATAGATAGGACTTGGGTCAGGCAAATTGGAGAACGTCATCTTAGAAACCAAAGACCTGCAAAAGTGCTTTCCGACAGTTAACGGAGAGTTAAGAGTACTCAAGGGGATCGACTTGACGATCCAGCGGGGGGAGTTCGTGGCAATTACCGGCGCATCAGGTGTCGGCAAAAGCACACTCTTACATCTGCTGGGAGGGTTGGACAAACCTACGACGGGAAGCATGACGATCGCCGGCGAACGGATCGATCAACTCGGGGAAATGCAGTTGTCTCAGTATCGGAACAAGAGGTGTGGTTTCGTGTTCCAGTTTCACTATCTTCTTGAAGAGTTTACCGCGCTGGAAAATGTGATGATGCCCTTACTGGTTCGCGGTGAGAATCGGAACAAATCGGCTGAGGTTGCGTTAAAACTGTTGGACGAAGTTGGGTTAGCGGATCGAGCCAGTCATCGACCGGCCCAGCTTTCCGGCGGAGAGTGTCAGCGCGCGGCAGTAGCGAGAGCGATGGTGGGTGCACCGGAAATCTTGATCGCCGACGAACCGACAGGTAATCTTGACCACGAGACAGCCCAAACCCTGCACGACCTTCTGGTGCGCCTGAACCGCGAGAAAAATATGACGATTATAGTAGCGACACATGATTTATCGCTGGCCCAGCGAGCGTCGCGGCAATTTCGGATGTTGGACGGCGTACTGGTAGAAAAGAGTTGACATCAATGTTGTGCGAAGAATGTCGGAAACAGGAAGCCACGGTTCACTTTTCGCAGATGGTCAATAATCAGAAAGTGGTTATGAACCTCTGTGGCACTTGCGCCAAGCGACGCGGTTTCTCAAATCCACTTAAGAACATACCTTTCCCGCTCTCCGATTTTCTGACCTCCATGGTTAGCGAATCGGCGGCCAAGGTTGACGGACGGTTGACGGAACTGACCTGTCCGGTCTGCAAACTGTCATACGACACTTTCGCCAAGACCGGCCGGTTGGGATGCGGCAACTGCTTCGAAGCCTATCGACAACCGCTGGCCGATCTGCTGCGCAAGATACATGGCTCCAACCTGCACCGCGGTAAACGGCTGCGGGGCGGAGCGCTGGTGATGGAGCCGCTTAAGGAAGAGGCGCGACTGAAAGACGAACTCAAGAAGGCGATCGAAGCCGAAGATTTTGAACGCGCCGCCCAGTTGCGCGACATGGTTAAAGAACTACAGGAAAAGCTGCAGGCGGTTACTGATGTTTGATCAAATGGCACATAAGGCCAGTTCCTGGCTGACGGCGGAAGGGGACGAAGCTGCAGTCGTGTTATCGTCGCGAATACGGTTGGCCCGCAATATCCGGGGATTCACTTTCCCAGCGTATGCCGACCCCGAGACTCGCGGGAACATCGTGCACTTTGTGCGCTCGGCCATTGACAAGAGCAAGGAATTGGAGACGGGCGCTTTCGTCAGTTCCGATGACGTCACCGAAATGCAGCGGGCGTTTCTGATTGAACGTCACCTGATCTCACCGGAGTTTATGCGGGACCAGAACGCCAGTGGACTCTATATTTCGCCGGACGAGAAGATCGCCATCATGGTAAATGAAGAAGACCATGTCCGCATCCAGTCAATGAACTCGGGGTTATCGCTGATGGACACGCTCAATCACGCGATGCGCATTGACGATGACCTGGCCAATTCACTCGAGTTCGACTATGACACTGACTTCGGCTTTCTGACCTCGTGTCCCACCAACGTCGGCACCGGTTTGCGGGCCTCGATCCTCATCCATCTGGCCGGATTGGTGCTAACAAAGGAGATCGATTCAGTCATCGATCACATTAATAAACTCGGCCTGGTGGTGCGTGGCTTCTATGGTGAGGGAACCGATGTGTGGGGTAATCTGTTTCAGATATCGAACCAGACGACGTTAGGTCGGTCGGAGCTTGATATAACCGAGTCTTTGGAGAAGATTACGCGCCAGATCATCGAGTTCGAGAACAAGTCACGTGATCGGTTGCTGACCGAAGCCAGAGACGAAATCGCAGACAAAATCTGGAGAGCGTATGGTATTCTCAGGCATGCGCGCGTATTAACTTCAGAAGAGGTGATGAATCTCTTGAGCGCTGTGCGCCTCGGGGCGGCTTTGAAGATACTCGACATGGTGTCGATTGCCACAGTGAACAAGCTCTTGATTCTCAGCCAACCGGCGCATTTACAGAGATACATGGGCGTCGAGTTGAGCCCCGGCGACCGGGACATTGCCCGCGCCAAACTGGTTAGAGATACTCTGGCCGAACTACCATAGGAGATTTGAACCTGCGGAGGGATAGATGAACGAGATGTTTACGGAACTCGCCCGGAAAGCCATCGAATACGCGCGCGACGAGGCAGCCAGATTGCGTCATGACTATATCGGTACGGAGCATCTGCTACTGGGTCTGATTCGGCTGGGCGAGGGACGAGCAGCAGAGGTCTTCCAGAATATCGGACTCGACCTCAATGAACTGGTGCAATCGGTCGAAGAGGTCGTTCAGCCCGCCGGTGGTACTATGACCATGGGGCAACTTCCGCTGACCGCACGCGCCAAGAAGACGCTGGAAGTTGCGGGACAGGAGGCGCGCGCTCTCAAGTCGAAAGAGATCGACACCGAGCATATCCTGTTGGCGCTGCTGAAGGACGAGGAAGGTGTCGCGGCGCAGGTCATGTCGATGTTTGACGTCGATTACAAGGACGTCTACGAAGAACTGAAGAACATCCAAGGCGGACAACCGTCAGCCTACGGCAAGAAGCGCAAGAAATCCAAAACGCCGGCGCTCGACCATTTCGGCAGAGACCTTACCGAGCTGGCACGTCGCGGCAAACTTGATCCGATCATCGGTCGCGACAACGAAATCGAGCGCGTCTCGCAGATTCTGTCACGCCGCAAAAAGAACAACCCGGTGCTGATCGGCGAGCCCGGTGTCGGAAAGACCGCGATCATCGAAGGCTTAGCGCAGCGCGTGGTCGCCGGACAGGTGCCACAGGTTCTGGAGAACCGCCGCATTGTCATGCTTGATATGGCGTCATTAGTCGCCGGCACAAAATACCGAGGACAGTTTGAGGAACGCCTCAAGGCGGTCATGAACGAGATCATGAACTCGCAGGATGTTATTATCTTCATCGACGAGTTGCATACTATCGTTGGCGCCGGCGGTGCGGAAGGTTCACTGGATGCATCGAACATATTCAAACCGGCGTTGTCGCGGGGAGAACTACAGTGTATCGGCGCCACCACCCTCAACGAGTATCGTAAATATATCGAAAAGGACGGCGCGCTGGATCGGCGTTTCCATACCGTGATGGTGGAAGAGCCATCGACAGAAGATACCGTCAAGATTCTGCAAGGACTGCGCGGCAAATATGAAGAACATCATCAGATCGTGATTTCCGATGCCGCGATTCGAGCGGCCGTAACAATGTCCGATCGCTATATCACCGGCAAATTCCAGCCCGATAAAGCTATCGACATCGTCGATGAAGCCGGATCGCGCGCGCATCTCTCGACTTACACCAAGCCAAAGGAATTCACCGAGACGGAAAACGAGATTGTCGCAATCTCCATCCGCAAAGAAGACGCCGTCAAGAATCAGGAGTTTGAGAAGGCGGCCAAGTTGCGCGACGAACTGAAGCTCAAGAAGGAAGAATACGAGCAAATGAAGCGCGACTGGGAAGTGGCTCGCCAAAATGAGAAGATTACGTTGGAAGAAGAGCATATCGCCGAGATTGTCGCCAAAATCACCGGCATCCCGCTGTTCCGTCTCGAAGAGAAGGAATCGAAACGGCTGCTGCGGATGGAGGATGAACTCAAGAAAAAAATCATTGGTCAGACCGAGGCGATTTCGGCGCTGACGAAATCAATCCGTCGCGCCCGCGCCGGACTGAAAGATCCGCATCGCCCGATCGGCTCGTTCATCTTCCTCGGACCTACCGGCGTCGGCAAAACCGAGTTAGCGCGAGTGCTGGCGGAATTCCTGTTCGAAAACGCCGATGCGCTGGTACGAATTGATATGTCCGAATACATGGAGAAGTTCGCCGTCAGCCGTTTAATCGGCGCGCCTCCGGGATATGTCGGCTACGAAGAAGGCGGACAGCTTACGGAAAAAGTGCGGCGCCATCCTTACTCGGTCGTGTTGCTGGACGAAATCGAAAAGGCGCATCCGGATGTATTTAACATCCTGCTGCAGCTTCTGGACGACGGCAATCTCACCGACTCGTTCGGACGCAAGGTCGATTTCCGTAACACGGTAATCATCATGACTTCCAATGCCGGTACGCGTGAGATTCGCTCGGGTAAGACCCTGGGATTCGCCGGTACCAGAATGGAAGAAGATTATGAAGAGATGAAGAAATCGGTCGTCTCGGAGATGAAGCGCATTTTCAACCCCGAGCTGCTTAACCGTATCGACGAAACGATCATCTTCCATCCGCTGGGAATGGAGCATATTCTGCAGATCGTTGAAATTCAGTTGGCGGATATGGCCAAGCGGCTGGCGGAACGCGGTTTGAGCATACACGTTACCGATGACGCCAAACGTTATATCGGCGAGAAGGGCTTTGATCCCCTCTATGGCGCTCGCCATCTCAAACGCGCATTGCAGAAGCATCTGGACGACCCACTCTCCGAGGAAATCCTCCGAGGACAATTTGCAGGCGACTGTGATATCTTGGTGGATTTGGCGCCCGAAAAGGACAAGCTACTGTTCTCGATCAATGTCGTCTCCGACGTTCACAAGAGCGCGGCAGTATAGAGCCTGCATTTTAGATTGGACAATCCCGCGGGGTGGGTCGAAAAACCCACCCCGTTTTCGTGCAAGCCATTGCTATACAAGGAGTCAGGCCTGTTTGGCTCGATTCGCGATGACGGGCTCGCGATCATCCTGAACATTCGTAGCGCATGACGCCGAAAAATCCGCTTGACGACTGAAACGGAAATCGTATTATACATGACTTGCCAAGGGTCTCGCCATCGCGAGATCCGCTAGATTGAATTAGATCGGAGGAAGCTTTGGCACATAAAAAAGGTTTAGGATCGTCAAAGAACGGGCGCGACTCGAATTCCCAAAGGCGCGGTGTCAAACGCTTTGGTGGTGAGGCGGTCTTGGCCGGTTCGATCATCATGC
>CAIVAP010000036.1 GCA_903903945.1 uncultured bacterium
CTTTGGGATAATTTCTCTCTACTTTCTCGAATTCCGGAATCGCCTTGGCATATTCCTTTTTGCCGTAGTAACACTCTCCCAACCAGTACTGGGCATCGTCCGCCATCGGACTGTCTTTGAACATTGTCAGAAATTCGTTGAACTCCATGACCGCCATCACGTAGTTGCCTTCCTTGAGATCGGCAATTGCGTTGTTGTACAGTTTATTTTGATCAACCTGTGGCAGCCCTTCCTGACCGGCGCTGTCCGTCTTTGCCGCAGCAGGTTCTGCGTTACCGCCTGCCACTGGCGATGATACCGATCCACTCTGACCCGAACGATTGGCAATCATGTTTATCCGCCCCTCCATGTCACTCAGGCGACTGTCGATGGACGCGCTTTTGTCAAGCAGATCCGCCAACGCGGTTTTAAGATCGGCCTGATATGCCACATTCTTATCAATGGTTGTGCGGTACATACTGTCCATCTGCACGAGCCACTCTTGCGTCTGCACGGTTGATCGCTCGATATACTCAAGTTGTCGTTTCATCGTCTCGATTTCCCCGCGTGACGCGCACCCGGCTATCAACAACATCATTATGGCCGACAACAACAATCCGATTTGTTTCATGGCTCTACTCCGCAAACCAAAAGGGCGGTTTGCACCGCCCTTTCTTTACGCTATTTCTCGACAAAATCGTCTCTTCGGTTTTTCGCCCAGGCATCTTCGTCATGTCCGAATGCTATCGGACGCTCTTTGCCATAGCTGATTGTCGAAACACGATTGGCCTTCACGCCCATATTGACCATATAGTCGCGGGCTGATTTGGCGCGCCGCTCGCCGAGAGCGAGGTTGTACTCCACGGTGCCGCGCTCGTCGCAGTGCCCTTCGATAGTCATCTTGAGATTCTCGTCCTGCTGCATCACATCGATGTTCTTTTTCAGGTCGGCTTTGGCGTCGTCACGAAGGTTGTACCTGTCGAAATCGAAGTAGATGGTCTTGAACTTGGACGACGACCCAGGCTCGACCTTCCCCTGATCAGTCGGCTGATCAGACGGTTTCTCAGGCGGTTTGGTTTCTGTCGTGATCGGTTTTGTCGGCGCTTCCACTTTCGGTTTTTTGGCGCAGCCAACTACCATAATCGTCATGAGCGCTGCTACAAACAGCAGTGTCATCCAGCTTTTCATTCTACTTCCTCCTTGTATATCATAGACTTACATAAACTCCGCAAATAACCCTCTTCGGGGTTCAGCGGCTATTATTACATTGTTAAACTGCTTTGTCAACCACTTCTGTAAGCGATCTCTACGCTCCACCCCCCTTGGGACCCGGTGATACTAATCTCTTCCGAAACACTGACTTACTACTCCCGTGTTCCTTGCTCGTCAAGAACAACACGTGCTTGTGCGGTCGGTTCACTTCTCCTGTCCATCCACTGCTTATACGCAGCTTCGGTCAATCTGCAAAAGGCTGCCAAGCCGGATTGGACGATTTTCCGTCAGACGTTATCTTCTTAATCTTTTTCTTGAAGCGATCCATGATATATAGATCGTACTTCGCGCCAACTTGTTTACAAAAAACTACATGCCAGCCATCCGGCGACCAATGGGGATTCTCGTTCGATCCGGTCTGGTCGAGTTGATTGAAGTCTGAGCCTTTGGTGTCGATAGTGCAGATCTGGAAATCGCCATCCTCGCCGCGAGCGACATAGACAATCGCGTCACCGAGCGGCGAGTAGTCGGGTGAATCATTGTATTTTCCCTCGTAGGTCAACCGCGTGATCCCGACACCGTCAGGATCAACTCTGTAAATCTGCGGCGTGCCGGTACGGTCGGATGAAAAAATAATCTCCTGTCCCGTTGGCGACCACGAAGCCCCGCTTTCAATAGATGACGGTAAATCGGTCAGGCGGCGTTTGACTTCGCCCTTACGATTCAAAATGTAGAGATCGGGATTACCGTCTTTGGACAAGGTAATCGCGATCTCGTCGTTGTTGGGTGAGATCGACGGCGCCGAATTGATTCCCGGATAGGCGGAGATCGATCGGCTTTTCCCCGACCTAATATCAAGTTCCCAGACTTCAGCGCTGCCATGCTTGAATGTTGTGTACAGCAGTTTGTCTTCCTCGCGGTCCCAGCAGGGAGACAAGGCGATGCTTTGATCATTCGTCAACCGCATTGCGTTGGCGCCGTCATAGTCACACAGCCACACCTCTTTGCGTCCACTGGCCGCACAAGCATAGGCGATTTTCGTCGTAAAGAATGGTTTCTCGGCGGCGATTTGTCTCACTGCCGCGTCACCTACCATGTGCGCGATTCGCCGGATGTTTCCGCGCTTGGTTCTGAGTTTTTCATCTTTCATCTCTTGAACTTGGGGATGCAGTTCGCTGATCCGATAAGCAACCACAGCGTCCTCCCCCTTCAGTTCCAGCGTACCATCAACCAAATAGTCGGCTCCCATGCGTGCCCAAACATCAGGCGTCAGATCTTTGATCTCCCAGACATCGATGTAAAATTGGTTCACCGCGATCGTGTCGAAGAAGACATGGAAATCAAGATCATCCGTCACAACCTTTTTGACCGTTGCCGCCAGTGAATCGGCCGTGAGCGACCAGTCACCGACCACTTTGAAGTCGCCGACGGCGATTTTGTATGAATAAAACTTGTGGGTGCCGATCACGCCTTTGATATCGATTCCCGTTTGTGCCGTTGTCGGCGGCGCTGCAAAGCACACGGCCAGTACAAGTATTAGTGTCGCAATCACACTCCGCATAGACATACTGCTGCAGGCGCTCTTTCCGGCATACACCCACTCCGCGTTGGGGCGTTGTTTCCGCACCCCACGATCTTCGGCCTTACGGCACATATTCAAAGTCAAGATGTAGTCCAATGTAATCATAGTTGAATTCCACGGGAAACGGCGGGAACTGTCCGGCGCGTTTAATGGCGTAGATCGCCGCCTGATCGAAGGTACTGATGCCCGATGACTTCTCCACTATCGGTTCGCCGATGACGGTTCCGTCGCGGTCGATTTGGCAGTAAATCGTGCAGCTTATCGGCGTTGACGATGTCACCGGATTACGCCAGGAGCGTTCAATAACTGAGAGCACGAGGCTCAGATCATAAGGCAGATTTGACCCGCCGATGTTTTCGCCCTCCCCCTCACCGGAGCCCTGACCAACCTTCGAGGAGACATCCAGTCCCCCCTTACCGTCACTCTTGGTCTTGTCCTTTTTGGGCTCTATCTTCTCCGTCTTTTCTTTCTTGGTCTGCTCATTCTTTGAAGGAGCAACTGCCTCTTCCGGCGGTTTCGGGGCAACGTCTGGCGCTGATGCCGCCTTGCCCGCGCCCGCCGGCGTCAGTTGCGACAGATCGACGGTCATTATGTCGGGCGTGCCACGAAACATCCCGCGGCTCGGGTTGAAAATGATGATCGCAACCAACAGCGCACAGTGGCCGATCACCGATACTATCAGGTCCCTTTGCAGCGCAAACACGCTATTTCTTCCTCGTTCTCGACCTTCCGGGTTCGTCCGGCGGCTTCGTTACCAATCCGACTTCCGATATCCCGGCTGCTTTGATCCGTCCCATAATGTCAATCACTGTCCCGTGCGTAACGGAAGCATCCGCACGCAGGAAGACTTTTTTGTTTGCTGCCTGATCGTACGCGTCTTTAATCTTCATCTCAAACTGATCGAGATTGACCAGTCGGTCATCTATATAGGTAAACCCCTTTAGATCGATCGTAACCACAACGCCATCAGACACGGTCGCATCGGCGACTTTCGTCTTCGGTAGGTTGACCTCAATTCCCGACTGCATCAGCGGCGCCGAGATCATAAATACAATCAGAATCACCAGCACGACGTCCACCAGATTGGTGACGTTGATATCATGCATCTTGGGATAGATGCGTTTTCGCCGCCATTTCCTCATGATGCCTGTTCCCTTGTCACTGCCGCCAGAAATTCCAGCGAGAAGTTGTTCAGATCATCGGCGATGAATTTCAGCTTCGTGTTGCACCAGTTAAACGCCATCACCGCCGGAATCGCGACGGCCAAACCCACGATCGTCGCCACTAACGCCTCGGCAATACCGGGTGCTACGACAATCAACGATGCCGTTCCCTGAGCACCGATATTCATAAAGGCGTTCATGATACCCCAGCACGTGCCGAGCAGACCGATAAACGGCGCAACATTGGCGCAGGTAGCCAGGAAGGCGACGTTCCGTTCCAGATTGCTGATCTGCAAGTTTGCTTCTTTCTCCAGAATCTTGTCGATCGCGTCAACTTCCTCAGGCAGCAATTTGATTGTGGCTTTGTCAGTGCCAGGATTACCGTCGGCATTTACGCCGTTATTCCGCTTGATGCCGGTCAAGGTCTGCAACTCGCGGTAGCCCTCTTCAAATACTTTGGACAACGGTGTTGCCTTGTACATCAGGCATTTTTCATGCGCCTCTTTCAAACTGCTGCGGCGATGGAACGTCGTGAAGAACCGTCTGCCGTCCGCTTCGGCTGCCTTGAAAGTGCGCCACTTGTTGACAATCACTCCCCAAGTACCCAAACTCATGATGACCAGAGTGATCAGGATAATCCACGAAAACGTGGTGGCGTGCGAAAGCAGATCCCAGAGCCCCACCTGTGCCAGTACGACGTTATGCAGCATGTATTCCTCGCGACCTTATTGCTGAGATCCCAGTGGACCTACAAATGACATCCTAAAGCTATATACAGACATAGCTACAATATATTTCCCCCTGTAAACTATAAACTTAGACGAATTCGGCAACCCGTTTTAATCGCTGCGCAAGAGATGGTCACCCGGCGAGCGTCTTCACGCCAAGATGATCAACGATAAATTGCTGGGGCAAATCTGGCGCGTCGATCGCTCCCTGCCACACAACAACGCCACGATCCATTAGCACGATGTCATCGGCTGTCTTTGCCGCAAACTCGACATCATGCGTCATTAGAACGATTGTCATGCCGGAATCCCTCATATCCCGCAACAACCGCACTATCGTACGTCGGCCTTCCCAGTCAAGACCCAGCGTTGTCTCATCAAATAGGATGGTCGGCCGCTCCATGATCAGCGCCGAGGCAATCGCTATCCGACGCCGTTCGCCCGCAGACAACAGAAATGGGTTCCGGCTGGCGAACGTGTCGAAATCAAGCCCCACCATATTGAGCGCTCTGCGCACTTTCTGCTCGATTTCTTTACTATTAAGGGGCAAATCTCTGATTCCGAACGCCACTTCTTCCCGCACGCTATCTGCAAAAAAACCGGTCTCCGGAAACTGGAATAGTACGGCCACTTGTCTCGACAGTTCCTTCACACTTACTTCTTCACCACCCATACGAATCTCTCCCGTGCTTGGCTTAACCAATCCCGCGAGCAACAACGCCAGCGTCGTCTTGCCGCAGCCGGAATCCCCCATAACAACCGTAATCCGACCCGGCGAAACTCCCATGCTCAGTCCGTCAATCACTCTCTGGCCGTGGGAATAGCCGAACGACATGTTACACATCTCCAACCGTGTACCGCGAACATGTGATGAACCAGCGTCCACCAACGTGTTCCGGCGCCGTCGGGAATCCTTTCCCGACGGCGGTCCGCCAAGCCAGTTGCCGTCAGGATGGGAATCCTGACGGCGCGGAGAAGCATGTGCGCTCGCGGTCGTTGTCATTTGTTTCCAATGCTCGGTCTGCGCGAATTCGTCGTTCGATCCAATAAACAACAGGCGGCCTTGATCGAGAAAAACCACGCGGTCATACTGTTTCACTTCTTGGGCATATTGCGTTGCGCCGACAATCGTATACGACCGTTCGGAAAAAGCGGTTGCCAACAGGCGCTGCCGTCCGCGATAGTCCAGAAACGACGTTGGTTCGTCCAACAATAACACCTGCGGTTGCACAACCATCACCGAGGCCAACGCTGTCCGCTGTTTTTCACCCGCCGAAAGCGTCAGCGGATGCCGGTGTAGTAGCTCCGTCAGTTCAAACCGATCGGCGTATTCGCCAACTTCCCGGCGCATAATATCCTGAGCAACACCGAAATTCTCCAGCGCAAAGGCAATGTCAGTCTCCACCGTCGTGGAAATAATTTGATCCTCAGGATTCTGGAAGATGAACCCGATCTGTCGTCGTAGTTCTCTTTGGCGCTTGTGATCTGTCGTCGAGACGCCATTAACGAAGATTTCGCCGGCGGTTGGATCTAACAGCCCGGCAATCAATCTCAACAGCGTTGACTTGCCCGAGCCATTGCGTCCCAACAGACAGACGCGCTCGCCGCGTTGAATCGAAAACGACAGATTTTCGATGAAACGCGACTCGGCCTGATAGGCAAAACTGATCCCATCAAGGCGAATCATTTCGTAATTGTCTGTGGCTGTTGACATGCGCAATCGCCAAGATAATGTTATTCGCCGCGAATACAACCACCACGCCGAAAGGAGATGGCCGACCGCAAAAACCCAAGTATTCCGGTTGACAGCCGACGCAAAGTTTATAGATTGCGTACCGAGTGGTGTGGGGGTGTAGCTCAGTGGTAGAGCATGTGCCTTTTAAGCACAGGGTCGATGGTTCGATCCCATCCACCCTCATCTGTGTGAGAATGCACCTTTAGCTCAGTTGGTAGAGCAGCTGACTCTTAATCAGCGGGTCGTAGGTTCGAGTCCTACAAGGTGCATTTTTTATTGCTGGGCGAACGAAGCAATCACGCCGTAATTTTCGTGTGTCAAAACTACTTCTACTATTCAAGGGGCACTCGCGTACAAGGAGAATAACTCAGTTGCGGGATGGAACGCGAGGGATGGTGGCAAGAGAAATGCTTGACTCTGGCTGGATCGACAGTTATGCTTCAATTGGCCTGTGTTAATTGACCGAAGGTGAGGGTAATGTTTTGAGTGACTGCAAGTATTGCGGCCAGCCCGCAGGTTTTCTGCACAGCAAGCATGCCGACTGCGAACGCCGTTATGCAGATGCCAAAGTCCAAATCGTCGAAGCCATTTCTGAGGCCGTTCTGTCCTCAGCCTCATTGCAGCCCGTAGAGCAGCGAGTAAATGAACTGGCCCAAATATCCTTTGTCTCCGACGCGGAGCGACATGGGTTGCTGCTCGAAGGTTGGGGCAGAGCCGTGGATCGCTGTCTCGAAGACGATGTTCTTGACGAATCGGAGGAGAAGCGCCTCATTGAACTGCGCGATCACTTCGCGCTGTCGCAAGCCGATCTCCAAACAACTGAAGCATACTCAAGGGTGGTGAAGGCTGCCGTGATTCGCGATATTCTGCGTGGTAATCTTCCAACAAGGATGACAATTGATGGTAACGTGCCTATCAATTTCCAGAAGGGTGAGCAAGTCGTTTGGGCTTTTCCCAACACCGATTACCTTGAAGACAGAACCCGCAGACAGTATGTAGGTGGTTCTCAAGGAGTAAGCGTTCGCGTTATGAAAGGAGTTTACTACCGGGTTGGAGCATTCAAAGGTGAGGCGGTCGATCGCAATGTGCGTATTCATGTAGATTCCGGACTGTTTGTCATTACCGACAAGAATATATACTTTGTTGGCCCCGTTAAGAGCCTTAGGATAGCATACGCAAAGGTACTGACTTTCCAGTCCTTCAGTGATGGGATCGGGATTGTACGAGACTCGGCGAATGCCAAACCCCAGATATTTATCACCGGTGACGGTTGGTTCACATACAACTTGGTGATGAATTTGGCTCATTTCTGAAAGCAGCATCAGATGGGATCAGTTTATGGTTGAAATTTCAATGACCGGCTTGGCCGCCCAAGTGGAGGAGCATTCGTTCTGCAAGACAGGTGACGGGATCGAGAGAACCTTTGGGTCACTCGTAACAACAAGATTTGCCAATGCCGAACGTTTCTGGAGGTATTTTGTTGTTCCATTCACGAAGCGAATTGCCATACATCCAACGCTCGTAGAGTTTCTTCCGGGGTTTATTACGCCACGAGAGGGGATTGCAGATTGCATACTAAAAATTAACGAGATACACTACAGCATCTTTCTTCACTTGGTCGCATGCCACGAACTTATGGTTTCAAAAGCGTTCCTGGCATTTACTGATTTCTTTGTTCATCTGTCGACTGCACACGATTTGGCCAGAGAATTCCTGGAGACGGTTGTGGACTACTTCGAAAACTACGGCGACGTACGCACGCGAGGTCACGAGGAACGGGTAAAGGCCGTATACAAATTCTACGGTTCTTCACCCATTTACAGCGAGTTTGATGGCTTTGGGAAGTTGATCGACAACTATCGGAACCGAATTGTGCACCGTCCCATGATTGGCATGATCAAAGACCACACGGAAATCTTAATTCCAAGAAAGGAGTACGTCAAAAACCACTTCGACTCGTTTCAAAAGGTTTTCAAGGCAACTGCTGCGATGGATCAGAACCGCGACAAATTCATTGAGTTGAATTTGGAGATGAAAACCGATCTCAATCAACTTGAGGATATGCTCAATACATTATGGGTGCGGGTCATTGAAGAGTTAAGAACGCTGCTCTTCCTTCAAAACAATCCCAGAATTCTCAGCGACTTCGGTCTAGAAAACACCGATTAGCACCAGCAGCCGTCCAATACTTGACAAACCGGCTGTCATGTGCTTTGATGCCCGTGGAGATCGGCACGTGCTGTGCTTTTTTCCCAAGTATAGGAGATGTTCAACACTGGTTCAAGGCCAGTTGACGTACACGAGGTAATGCACTAAAGGACCCCAAAAACGCGCGCCGCTGACGATCTGGGCTTGCAAACAGGCCCACCCATTCGTACTCAGCGGGCCGTAGGTTCGAGTCCTACATGGTGCATTTTTGTTTTATCAGGTGAACATAGCAATCACGCCGTAATTTCCATGTGTCAAAACCGAAGCGGTTTTGACCTACAGGACTAATCCCACCTTTGCAGGTGGGTTACAGCTTGCAGTTTTAACCAGGGAACTACATGTCCTTCTTCTCCCAAGTCATCGATTTCTTCCTCCATCTCGACAAACATCTTAGCCAAATCATTTCGGATTATGGCGGCTGGACTTACGGAATCCTCTTCCTGACGATCTTCTGCGAGACAGGATTGGTGGTTACGCCCTTTCTTCCCGGCGACTCTCTCTTGTTTGCCGCGGGGGCTCTGGCCGCTGTCGGTGCGCTCAATCCACACTATCTGTTTTTGCTATTGGCACTCGCCGGTATACTTGGTAATACGGCCAATTACTCGATCGGGCGTTTTGTCGGCCCCAAAGTATTCACGTCGAACAGTCGCTTTTTCAAGAAGCAGTATCTCGAGAAGACGCACAAGTTCTATGAAAAACATGGCGGCAAGGCGGTGATCATTGGTCGTTTCCTCCCCATCCTCCGCACTTTTGTGCCTTTTGTCGCCGGTATCGGTGAGATGACCTACGTGCGCTACACGATCTATAACATCATCGGTAGCACCCTCTGGGTCGGAGCATTCATCTATGCCGGCTATTTCTTCGGCAATCTCCCGTTCGTGCAGAAGCATTTCTCATTGGTCATCCTTGTGCTTCTAATCATCCCGGGATTTCCCGCTGTAATCGGATTTATCCGTCAACGCGGACAATCGGGCACGTAGCCACTCCCTCGCTAAGTGCGCCTGCAGCGTACTGCGATTCCCCTCTCGGATGTTAAAGAGACCGCGCAGGAATACCAGCAAGGCTTTGGGAATCGCTTGTTTACTCTTTCTCGCAGGCATCAAATATATTACATTGGCTGCATGAGGTACGTCGTCCTCATTTTGAGTGTTCTGATGGTTGGCGGCTGCGCGGTTCAAGTGCAGACAATGCGGCCGCCGGTAACCCGCACGTATGAGTTGCGTGAGCGGCGGCAAATTTTCGACGGACTCGCAGCGCTGCTGGTGGCTGAACGGATCGGGATCGCTACCAAGGATGTCGGCAAAGGCATTATCGTAACCGACAGCTTCGACGTACTGCCTGAATACTGCGACTGTGGCAAGAACCTCCTCGGCGCCGAGTATCCCGGGCAACGACGCGGCGTGATGAGTTTGAAGGTCAGCGACGGGCGAAAGATCACTATCACGATTGATTTCAAGACCCGACTTCGTATCAGGACAAACAACAGGCGGTTGGTTTGCACATCGCGTGGAGTCTTAGAGAACAAACTGCTTGCGGCTCTGGAGAAAGAACTTGGCGAAAACACGATTCATCAGCGCGATTAGACTGAACGAAAGCAACCTGATCTACCAGGGCATTATCCACACCTATAGACTGTCCTTGCTGTTTGTCACAAGTGTCCGTTACATTTTCCAGCGACCTGTCTACTTCAAAGCCATCATAGACCAGATGGAGCAAATCGGCGTTCGCTCGCTGTCAATTGTGTTGCTCACCTGTTTTTTTACGGGAATGGTTCTGGCGCTGCAAACCGGCTACCAAATTGCGCGTTTCGGCGCGAAAGTCTATATCGGCGTCGTGGTGGCGCTCTCCATTGTACGCGAACTGGGACCGGTTCTCACCTCTTTGGTCGTTGCCGGACGGGTTGGCGCGGGCATTGCCGCCGAGCTTGGCTCCATGCAGGTAACCGAACAAATCGACGCCATGCGCGCCATGGGCACCAATCCGGTCAAAAAACTGGTGACCACGCGGCTGATCGCTCTGGTTGTCATGCTGCCGATTCTGACCATTCTCGGCGATCTGATCGGTATCGTCGGCGGCATGATCATTTCTCTCTATTCGCTCGGGCTCGACTACAGCTTCTACAAGTCGAGCACCGTTCAGGCGCTGGCGCTGCAGGATGTCTTCACGGGACTGGTCAAGCCGGTTGTTTTCGCAACGATTATTGCCACGGTCGGCTGCTATCTGGGGCTTAACACGAGCGGCGGCACGCAAGGTGTCGGCAAATCGACAACGCTTTCGGTGGTAACATCGTCAATCCTGATCTTTCTGTTTGACTTTCTTCTGGTCAAGATTTTCTTTCTTGTCTTTGAAGTCCAATAAGGTGAGTAATTGATACAGTTGCAGCACATTCACAAAACCTTCGAGAGCAATTATGTGCTCCGAGGGGTCGATTTGGAAATCGGCGAAGGTCAGACTATGGTCATCCTTGGCAAGTCGGGTTGCGGGAAATCGGTCTTGCTTAAACTGATCCTGCGGCTGATGAATAAAGACGAAGGACGGATTATCATTGACGATGAAGACACGACCGACTTCTCCGAGGAGCGGATGGTGCCCGTGCGCAAGAAGATGGGGATGCTTTTCCAGTCGGCGGCGCTGTTCGACTCGTTCACCGTTGCGGACAATGTGGCGTATATGCTGCATGAACATACGACTATGACTCCGCGCGCAATCGCCGACCGGGTAGCGGAAGTGCTCTCCTTTGTGGAACTTCCCGACACTCAGAAATTGATGCCTTCCGAGTTGTCCGGCGGCATGCGTAAGCGCGTGGCGCTGGCGCGAGCGCTCGCGTATCAACCTCGCTATCTGCTTTATGACGAGCCAACCACCGGCTTAGATCCCATGACTGCCAAGACAATTAACGAACTGATTCGCAACACTCAGGAAAAACTTGACGTAACCTCTATTGTGGTGACGCATGATCTGATTTCCGCTTTCTACGTGGGTGACCGTTTTGCCCTGATACGGGACGGCAAGGTCGCCTTTCAAGGCACGCCGGCTGAATTCAAGGCATCAACTGATCCTTTCATCGTGGAATACCTTGCCTGCGGGCGGGAGTACAACTGATGAGCAGAGAATTCCGAGTGGGAGTGGTCATTGCCGTGGCCGCGCTGGTTCTGGTGATTGCAGTATTTGCCGTCGGCGATCAGGAGGGTGTTTGGAAGCGGCGTTACGAATTGCGCGTCAAATACACCGACATCTATGGCCTGCAAACCGGCTGCAACGTGCGATTGGCCGGCCTGCGCGTCGGAGCAGTTAAACATATCGAATTCTCGCGAACCGAACCCGGGAATCTGATCGTCGTACTCAAAGTTGATCGCAACGTGCAGAGTTTGATTCGCTCCGACTCCAAGGCGATCATTGGTACACTCGGCTTACTTGGCGACAAGACGGTCGAAATCAGTGTTGGCTCTCCCGATCAAGAAATGCTTGAAGACGGTGGATATATTCAAGCCGCCAAGTCCGCGTCGATTGAAGCCATCATTACCGAAGGGGGTGAAGCAGTCGAGAATATCACATTAGCGGCGAAGCACACCAAAGAAATTATTGAGAAGATCAACAACGGTACCGGCTCGTTAGGACTTTTTATCAACGATCCCAATGTCTACTTCGATCTTGACCGCTTGCTGCAGTTGACGGAAAACCTGACCAAGCAGCTTGAGCAGGGACAGGGCTCGTTTGCCCGCTTCATCACCGATTCGACCTTTTATGTCGAAATGCGCAACTTGCTGACCAACACCAATCATTTGTTTGACTCGCTGACGACCGGCCAAGGCACGCTGAGTAGACTGCTTTATGATCCCGCCCCCTATCAGGACATCAAACAAATTGTCGAGAGTTGGAAGCAAATCACTAATCGGATCAACTCCGGCGAAGGAACCGTTGGCAAAATGCTGACTAATGATTCGCTTTACATCAACTTTACCCGCGCGCTCGATCGCACCGACGCCTTGCTAAAGGACTTCCGTGAGAATCCGGGTCGGTATCTCAGGATCCGACTGTTCTGATTTCCAGGCTCAGCCGTGCCGAGTCCGATCAGACTCCTGCCCACAGTTCCCCATTGAAACAATTTGCCGGTCTTGTTTGAGACCGGAGCGAGTTACCCCGAGAAGGATTCTGTCCGTTTTGTGAGCAGTGGCATGACAGAGCATCAATGATTCCCGACCGCAGACGATATATCTAACGTGACTATCAGTTTGTTGTAGCAGATAGCACAACTGGATGCGGAGTGAATCCGCCCGATCATAGAGCGGAAACAAAAATGCGACGAGGCGAAAGGGGTTAGGCTTATTAGATGACCTGCGAAAAGCGACCAAACAATCATTCCCAACGACTACAATTGATGGACCTCTTTCAAGAAAGGGTCCGCCCCGGTCTTTGGAATCAACGCAATAACATTCGTTTCTTTACACAATCATAGGGAATCTTAAAGGAGGCAACGGCAATGAGTTGGAAAGACTTGAAAATCGCACAAAGACTGTACATCGGGTTCGGAGTCGTCCTGATGTTGACACTCTTGACTGGCTACGCAGGATACAATGGCTTAAACAATTATGGCGCAGATGTCAAAAATGCCAATGATGCAGATCAGCTTGTCAAGTTGGTGAAAGACGCGGCGGTCGCGCGCAGAGACTTCGCTCTCACCGGCGACAAACAGTACGATGACAAGGTCGATGCGACAGTCGAACAAATGAGCAAGCGCATCGATGAGTCGCTGACCAGGTTAAAAAACCAGGACGACCGTACCGCCATGGAAGCCATCAAGGGCATTCAGGCGAATTATATCTCTACGTTTACCAAGTGGGCTGCCGTCCGGTATGATGAAGCAAAGCAAATTGACGTGATGGGGAGTGCAGCTACTAAGGTTGAGAATCTGACTGATGCATCCGGAAGCGGCGTCAATCAGGAGATGTATGATTTCCAGGCCTGTCGCCTCGTCGCCAAGGACTACATTCGCACAAAAGACGACGCCCAGATTAGCAAGTTCGCCCAGCACATTGACCGACTTCTCGGCAAATGGAACGGATCCAATAACGCATTCTATGGAGCAGTTGGCGAATACAAAGAGTCGTTTAACAAGTACTGCGCTCTGATTCAAGATGATAATAGCGTCGGTGCCGACCTTGGTAAGGAGGCTACCGATTTGGTCTCCGGACTGGAGAGTTTGCGCGAGAATCAGCTTAGCGATATGGAATCGAGCAAAACCGCGGCCATTACTCTCGCGGTGTCATTTATGTTTGGCGCCGTGCTGATCGGCATTGTTGTGGCGTTCTTCATCGCGCGGGCTATTGCCAGCCCGATCAAGGCGATCGCCAAAGTTGCTGATGATGTTTCCGTGGGCGACATTCAGCACGAGATCCACTTCAATTCCAAGGACGAGGTGGGCGTGTTAGCCGAGTCATTCCGTCGCTTGATTGATTACATGAAATCGCTGGCGAGCGCTGCCGAACGGATCGCGGCGAATGACTTGACGATACAGGTTACCCCCAAGGGTGACAAGGACGTTCTCGGTAACGCCTTCAAGACGATGACAGCCAATCTGACCGCGATGATTCGTCAGGTAACCGACAACTCGACGCAATTGGTAAGCGCCGCTACCGAGATTGCCTCGACCTCCGAGCAAATGGCGCGCGGTTCACAAGAGCAAACCGGCCAGACGGCACAGGTCTCAAGTGCCGTGGAAGAGATGACGGCAACGATTGTCGAGTCGTCGCGAAACGCCGGTGAAGCGGCCAACCAGGCCAAAGAGGCGGCCAACGCTGCCCGGGCCGGCAATCAAGTGGTCAGTCAAACGATCGAAGGAATGAACCGGATCGCCCAGGTCGTGCAGGAATCAGCCAACACGGTCCAGGAATTGGCGAAGTCGTCCGACAGAATCGGTGAGATCATCGGCGTGATCGATGACATTGCCGACCAGACCAACCTGCTGGCGCTGAACGCGGCGATTGAAGCGGCGCGTGCCGGTGAACAGGGACGTGGGTTCGCGGTGGTGGCGGATGAAGTCCGCAAACTGGCGGAACGTACGGGCAAGGCGACCAAAGAGATCACCGACATGATCAAAGGTATTCAGAGCGATACCAAGGGTGCGGTGACTTCTATGGAGCAGGGAATCGCCGAGGTTCAGCAGGGACGTGATCTTGCGGATAAGGCGGGCGAGAGTTTGACGGCGATCGCCACGTATTCGCAAAAGGTGATGGACATGATCCAGCAGATTGCGACGGCGGCGGAGGAACAGTCAGCCGCATCCGAGGAAATTGCGCGCAGTGTCGAAGGGATTGCCAAAGTGACAAAAGAAAACGCGACGGGTGTGGAGCAGTCGGCAGCGGCGGCGGAGCAGTTGAACCGTCAAGCAGAAGGTCTGCAGAAGATGGTGAGTCGCTTCAAGGTGAACGCGTAAGGTGGAAGGAGCCGAAATGGAAGATAAAAACAAAGTAACCGTGTCGGCGAAGCATTCCGAAGAGATTTTGCAGTTGGTGAGCTTCAACATCGGCACGGAGGAGTTCGGCATTGATATCCTGAAGGTTCAGGAGATCAACCGGATGGTTGACATCACGCGCGTACCGAGAGCACCGGAGTTTGTGGAGGGGATCATTAACCTGCGCGGGAAGGTGATTCCGATCATCGATATCCGTAAGCGGTTCAACATGGAACTGGCGGTGCAGGACAAAAACACGCGGATCGTGGTGGTGGACATCGCCGGTCAGGTTATGGGGATGGTGGTTGACAGTGTTAGTGAAGTGTTACGAATCCCAGCGTCGACCCTCGAACCGACACCGGAAGTGGTGACTTCGATCGACTCGGATTACATCCGCGGCGTCGCCAAGCTGGAGGATCGACTGTTGATCTATCTCGATCTGTCGAAAATACTTTCGGGCGAAGAACGCAGGACTCTCGCCCAAATATAGAGAGCATCAAACGCGGGGCACGGGAAACCGTGCCCCTGATTTTTTCAGGATCACACCTGTTGGTTGCCCAAAATCACTGTCTTGATTATTCAGCGAATTCTGAGTTCCGGTCGCTTGCGCAGAGTCACCCAAAGCGCGAGACCGAGCGCAAACAGCCCGATGGCGATGAGATGATTATAAGTGAATGACTCGCCACCGAGATGAATGAACATCTCCGGTTCGTAGTAGCGCACATACTCAATCACAAATCGGAAAAACGCTTCTACCATCAGCAGCATGGCGAATGTTGAGCCGTAAAACGCTTTGCGGCGGTCGAAGTAATGCAGCGCCACAAACAGCAGGAACCCGTATAGCGATGAATAGAGTTGTGTCGGATGCAGACAGGCATCTCCGAACTGCGAAAAGGGAATCGACCCCTCAGGGAAATGAATGCACCAGGGAAGATCGGTCGGCACACCAAAACAACAGCCGTTTAAGAAGCAACCAATACGTGTAATCCCGATGCCCAAAGCAACTGTCGGCGCGAAGATATCGAAGACATGCCAAAGTGATTGCTTCCTCCTTCTGACATAAATGTAGCCACTGATAATCGACAGCAGCACGCCGCCATACAGATTCATCCCCATGATTCCGAAATGCCCGCCCGCGCCGAAAGGATTAACCGCTGACAGCGGGTCGGAAGCAAAATCGCTGAGATGGAAAAGCACAAACGCCAGGCGTGCGCCGATCAGACCGGCGAAGATCACGACAAACGCGAAATTCATCATGAAATTGACGTTGACGTTCTCCCGCTGCGATCGCTTAATGACGTACCATAGCCCGACAAAGAACGATATCGCCAGCGTTAAACCGAAGCTTCTCAGAGCCAACGAACCGATATGTAAGATCTCAGGATGCATACTTATTACACTCGGACGGTGAATATATGCCCACGATCACAATCTACAACAGAATTCTCGAACCGTCGGCTGTAGGTGCGAATTTATTCGCACGATGTCCTCGGCAAGTAGTCATTCGGATAAATCCGAACCTACACTTGTTCCCCTGACGGGTCGGGGGTGAGGGTGTTCCGCACCTTCCCCTGCACTACCAGCGTTATCTCCCCCTTCACTTTCTTATCGGCTAACTGGTCGCGAATCGTCTCAATATCTCCCCTGATTATCTCCTCGAATTTCTTTGTCATCTCACGACACAATGCCGCCTTACGGTTGCCGATCACTTCGAAGATTTCATCCAAAAGCTTGTGAATCTTGTATGGCGACTCATAAAACACCATCGTCTCCCGCCGATCCACCAGCGATTCCAGTATCGCACGCCGTTTGCCGGAGGTCTGAGGCAGGAAGCCATAAAAGATAAACGCATCGGTCGGCAGGCCGCTAACCGCCACAGCCATGATCATCGCTGCCGGACCGGGAATAGCGACAACATTGATTCCTTGCCTGACCGCCTCGCGGACGATGATAAACCCCGGATCCGATATCGACGGTGTCCCCGCATCCGATATCACGGCCACGTTCTGCCCTTCGAGAATTCTGCCGATGATCCGCTCCGAAGCCTGCCGCTCATTAAAGTTGTGGTACGACACTACTGACTTATTGATGCCGTAATGATTCAGCAACACTCTGGACGTCCGCGTATCCTCGCAAGCAATCAGATCAACTTCCTGCAGTGTCCTGACTGCTCGCATAGTGATATCTTCGAGGTTGCCGATTGGTGTCGCGACGAGATAGAGGGTGCCGTTGGTTGCCATGACGCCAACTAAACCGAAACCACTGACAGATGCAAAAGAAAACCGGAAGCCATTGGCGGCCTCCGGTTCGAAAAGAGCTTGACTCGATTAATCAGGTCTCATGGGCACAGCGCGCACGGTGCAGGTCCTCCGGAGAAGATGTAAGCAATCAGGTACACCATGTCGGAAATGTTGACTGCGCTGTCGCAGTTGACATCACCTATGGAGAGAGGTACGGGGGCCGGGCCACCGCTATAGATATAAGCCTGAATGTATATCGCGTCCGATATATTTACGGAGTAACTGCCGTTAGCGTCACCGCAAGGTCGGCTGGAACAGCCCTTTCTCGTACTGCCAAGCCAGACCCTACAAGCGTTATTAAGAGGCTGGTTCGGCGACGTGTTATCCACTTTGAAATTGCCGTTGGTTGTGTCGCAGAACACCGGGTTTAGAGCAATATTGCTGTTTCGGCCCAAGAAACTGTAAGAGCATGAATAGTTCGACGGATTGTTGCCGTATATGTTTGAGCATGAAACGAGAGTGGAATCGCTGCCAGAATAGCAGATGCCTCCTCCGGCACGACTATAGGCAACGACACTCTGCTGAACCTTGCCTCGGGAATTCGAAGCAAGATAGATTCCCCCACCGCTGTTGGCACTGTCGAACACCATCGTGCAGCTTGTGATAGTGGCTCTGGCAGAATCGAGCAACGCAATGCCGCCGCCGTTGCCTGTTGCCCTGTTGTGGAGCAGCAGGCAGTTGATAATCTGTGGCGCTGAACCACTATCGCAGAGCATTCCACCACCGTTTCCGGTCACTAAGCCATTCTTAATTGTGACTCCAACCAACCTCGATTTGTCCGTTTCCCGCGAATGGAAATAGAATCCTCGGCCGCTATTTTGGCAGTCAATAATGACATTGGAAGTATCAGTCTCGGCTGAAACGGTGATCGGTTTTCTCTTGAAGTCGAGGTTCTTATTGCCGGTGCCGGTATAGCTTCCCGTCTTCAGTTGAATCATGTCGTAGTAGTTGGCGCTGTCGATGGCTGCCTGAATCGTGGGCGCATCGCCGGTCCCGGCAGCGTTCACACGCCAGATTTTCTTCCGCGGTTTCAGAGTTGGATCTCCCAAGAAAGCCACGGATTCAAAAGGGTGGAACCAACACGAATCCCGGTATTGCCCGGTGGTAGAATCATAGCAGACCCACAGATTCGGAATATTGCAGCTTGGATAAGCTCTGAGGAAGCCGACCACGGCACTGTCACAGCTCGCCTTTAGGGCTTCGCCGAAGTTCCTTCCCTCGGCCAAGGCAGGATAGAAATCATTATATCCCGTGAATCCGCCGGTAACCGTAACCCCCCACGCGGCTAACCCGGACGTCGTATCGTTGCTGTTTCCAAAGATGTAGTAGCTAGAGGGACAATTCCTCATTGTCCAACGCGTACCGCTGCACGAGAAGTTGTGCATGAACAGCGCCTTGCTTTTCGCGTGAAGGATATCATAGAAATAGACGGTCTCATTGGTTTCGGTGAACCCATGTCCTGGGAATTGGATGGTTCCCCCTCCGTGGGCATAGATCCAAGCGAATTCGTAATTGCTTGCCAGCGAATCCAGGTATCCTTGTTTCTCGTTTCCTCCGCTGGCGGAGTCGACGCACACTACTGTGTCATACAATTGCTCTAGGAGAGTCCTGATTTGCTGAGCGGAACCATAGGTACATTTTTCCACTCCACCGCTAGGGTATACGTAGTTGATGAAGTGCAATGCCTTTGACGGGCGGATTGTGTTGCCAAGTCTGTATTGATGATTTCTGTATAAGTAATCGTTTATCGCACTCGCCTGATGAACTGAATCGAGATTGGCAGCATACAGTCGTCCAATCCAGATCTCCGGTCCAAACGGCGAGGAAGGATCCGCTGAATCCCAGTCGCCATCGTTGTCCTTATCATTCCATGTACCATCCAGATCCATATATGGCAAATCCATCGGCTCTCGGAATGTGTCACCAGTGCACCACGGGCTGTTATTGTACCAAGGTATCGGTAGTTCCCCAATAAGGACCGCACCGGTCAAGTTCGTCTTACGGTCCACCAGGAACTGCCTGAATGTTTTCTGCGTGCCGCCGCTCCATTTGTAGATCTGAACCGTGTAGCCTTCTCTCTCCAGATCCTCTCGATATGTGTTCAGTGAAGTCGAGATGGAATCGTAGAGTGAGCTCTGTACCATTAGGAACACTTTGCCGGCGTACCCGTAGTACAAAGCCTCATCTCCATTCTCACCCTTCGGATTCGCGCCAGTTGTTGGGTAGACCATATCAACCTGTGCCGGCTCAGTGGAAATCGAATATGTCTCTTCTTCGCCGCCCCCCGGCAAGACAACAGTCGGATCGATCCCGGATTGATCGTCTGTATTGCGGCTTGAATTCCCCTCAAGTTGAGTCGCGATCAACGCGCAAACTGCCACGAGAAGAATAGCCATCACTAGATGCCTTGATGGTTTCATACTGGTTATACCTCCCAGACTTAAATGGTTGAGTGAGTAGTGTTCCTGACCTGTTATTTATGATAACCCAAGCGGGTCGAAATGTCAAGATCAAAATGGATGACTCAGTCGCATGTAGACTGCCTAAATCGAATTACTCCGCAAATGTGCTTTCAGAACAACTTCGTTCACTTCAAGGGAGCCGGCACAGTCAGACCCGCTACAAAAACCCATTCCCCCACAAATGCGATTGACACCGGATTTCTCAATATCTATATTCGCAATAGTTTTACAGAAAAGGAGTAACGGTTGTTATGGCATCAGTTAACAAAGCCATTCTCATAGGAAATCTCGGTCGCGATCCGGAGTTGCGCTATACCCCGTCCGGTGCGGCAGTCTGTACTTTTTCGATTGCCACCACCGAAAAGTGGCGCGACAAACAGACCAATGAGATGAAGGAATCGACCAACTGGCACAACATCGTTTTTTGGGGCAAACAAGCCGAACTGGCTAAACAGTATCTCACCAAGGGCTCACCGGTCTATATCGAAGGCCGCATTCAGACCCGCTCGTGGGAGGACAACGGCGTCAAGAAGTACATCACCGAAATCGTCGGACAACGGATGCAATTTTTGGGTAAACGCGGTGCTGAATCGACCGGCGAGCATGATGCTCCACCACCACCGGAAGCCGATGCTGCTCCACCATTGACCGAGGAAGATGACGATCTCCCGTTCTAGAAAAATCAATTCGCTCGTGTTATTCTCAGGGCTGGGAATCGCTCTCCCCGCCCTGTTTCTCTATTGGCAAACTTCCTATCCGTCTGTCGCCTACATCGACTCCGGAGAACTCGCCGTCGTCAATTGGACGCTCGGCATTGCCCACCCGACCGGATACCCGCTCTATACCTTGATCGGGCGGCTGTTTGCGCTGTTGCCGTTCGAGCTGATTGCGACGCAGATACTACTCGGAATGCTTTGCACGACAGCGGCAGTACTCATCATATCTCTAATATCCCATGATCTGCGCTGCGGCAACACTGACCCCGGAGACAATAGCGTAGGGGTACGGCGTGCCGTGCCCATCCTGTCCCAATCGCTGCTCTGGATATTCCTCGGTCTACTGCTCGTGGCCTCACCGTTGCTCTGGGCGCAAGGTGTCACCAACGAAGTTTACAGTCTGCATCTGGTCTTTCTCTCGCTGTTGCTTCTACTCATTTTGCAGCCATACTCTGATCGCAACCTGATTCTCGGCGGTTATCTAATGGGTTTGTCATTCGGCAACCACCTGTCAACGATTCTGATTATCCCGACTGTGATTGCTTACCTGATTGTCAATCGTCGCGCCATCTTTCGCGCACCGAAGATAGTCGCAAGAGCGACGGCCGCAGGATTATTCGCCGCATCAGTCTATTTCTTTCTGCCGATTCGCTCATCTCTCGATCCGATCTTCAATTGGGGACAGCCCTCGACCTGGGAGAATTTCGTCCGGCATGTATCAGGCTGGCAGTATCAGGCCTGGATGTTTAGCCGTAGCTTCGCTGAGCTTGGCCGGCAGCTTCTCACGTTTGCGCAGATTCTTTATGCTCAGTTTCCGCTGCCTTTCTGGCTCGTGATTGTCGCGGGACTCTACTATGGCATTGCAACACGGCGCACACTCTCGATCTACTTGCTGCTTCTTCTGCTCTGCAATCTGATCTATTCGCTCAACTTCTCCATCCCCGACATCGACAACTACCTCTTGCCGTCGGTGATCGTGCTGTTTCTCTTCGGCGTTATCGGCACCTCACACCTTGCTGACCTGAAGCCATCTCTCCGATATCTGGCGCCGGTGTGCATTGCCCTATTCGTGGTCTGGAGTGTAGCTGTCAACTGGGGAACTTACAATGAATCGCAGAATACATCTGCGCTGGATGGCGTCCACAACTACTACAAATCTGTCGAGAAGAATGCGCTGATTCTCTGCGCCGACTGGGATTTTGTCAGCCCCTGGCTCTATTCGCATTTCTACCTGAAGGAACGCCCTGATGTAACGATCGTCGACCCGGAACTAATGCGCCGATCATGGTATCCCAACTGGATTCGTCATGCCGACAAGGAGCTGTATGATTATGTCAATCCCGAAATCGATGCTTTCCTGCCACATGTGCGTAGGTTCGAACGCAAAGAAGATTACGATCACAATGCCATCGAAGCTACCTACCGTGCGATTCTGCTGAAACTGGCTACCCACTCCCAACGTCCAGCCTACTATGGCATCCCGGACGCCGGCATATCGTATCAACTCGCTATGTCAGGGATTGCTGAATCCTATGTTTCGGGGCAGCTTTTTCGCATCGTCCGCAAAGGTACGACCTTCGCTCGACCAACTGAGCCGATTCTGCCGCCTCGTTTTGGTAAGTTACTCAAGAATCTCGACGCGCGTGACCGTAAGCATCTTGATGATTCCCAGCAGATGTTGCAGCAAGATACTATCGGTCCAATCAAGACGTTAGCTCGCTGATCAGCGGAGTACTGACTCTCTCCAATGGGAGTGTTGAGAAGCCTCACTAACACTGTTGCGCTGGGTGTCGCAGGTGTGTCAGTCAGTAAAAGCAGGTCGCGACTGAAGTCGCTCCTACAAGCCACGTTAACAGCCCGCGTGAAATGGCTGTAGGAGCGACTTCAGTCGCGACATTCATACGACAGCAGTTATTTAGCAATCCCCCAATACCTGATATACCTGGGAAATCGCAGATAACAAAGCAAAAAGGAGAAGCGGACTTGCTTCTCCCTCTTGCGAATTGCAACCAGTTTCTCGAACTCTATTCTTTAGGAGCAACGTGCTTAGGGCTGACCCGATTGTCGCCGCCGACCGCTATTGGTATCGGTACCGGCTGCGGACTTCTCCCGCCAATCAGGTTCAGCAGTATATCAACAATCCAGTTAAGCATATCATTCACTCTGTTTATTGTACCCTGATGCGCCGGAGAGTTCCCGCAAATCAGTCCTTGATAATCCGAAAGGCTTTCGGCAGCGCGTTCACAATATCTCCCGCCACCATGCCAAACGTACCGATCGACTTCTGCGCCAGATCGCCGGCCAGCCCGTGCAGATAGGCGCCACAGACTGCCGCGTCTAAGCCCGCAATTCCCAGGGCTAAGAGTGCGCCGATCACGCCGGTCAGAACGTCGCCGGAGCCGCCTGTCGCCATCCCGGCATTGCCGGTAGGATTGACAAAAACCCTGCCATCGGGCGAGGCAATTAGCGTGGGAGCACCCTTCAGGAGCACCACCTTGCCAACCTCTTTGGCATAGGCAGTGGCACAGCCAAGTCGATCCGCCTCGATTATCTCGATCGGTTTTCCACTCAGGCGGGCAAATTCGCCTGCATGGGGGGTCAGCACCAAATCCGCCGGGCATTCGCGCAGCAGCTCAGGTTTATCGGAGAAGGCAAACAACCCATCGGCATCCAGAATGGCCGGTTTGGCCAACTTAGCGATCAGCCGGCGGAACAGCTCCATCGTTTCATGATTTCGGCCAACTCCCGGGCCAAGGCAGACCGCGTCCGCAGCAGCGATGGTTTCGAGGATCACTCCATGGGCTCTGATCGCCAAACATCGGCGATTCTTGATTTCCGCCAATGGCTTAGTCATGGCCTCTGTCAGCTTGATCTCAAGGATATCATTCAGACTTTTGGGAGCACCCACCGTAACAAGTCCGACTCCTGACTTGATGGCAGCTTCGGCTGCCAAAGTGGCAGCTCCGGTCAGGCCAACCGAACCAGCAATGATAAGCAGTTTGCCACAATCCCCTTTGTGCGATGTCGGTTTGCGGTCCGGGATCATCTGCTTGACCTCACCAGATGTGGTGAGGTTGACGAAAATTTCTTCCGCGGCGACCGCCTCGACCGGCATGCCAATATCAATGATTTTGATCTGTCCGCATTGTCCCCGACCGGGATAGAAATACTGCCCAATCTTCGGGAGCGCCAGAGTCGCAGTATGGGTGGCTTTGATGCAAGCGCCAGCAACCCCACCGGTATCATTGTCCAGACCTGAAGGTGTATCGACTGCAAGGATCGGTATGCCACTGGAGTTCAGGTAGTCGATGACCTTGGCAATCCCCGGTTCAACCTGTCCATGGAAGCCGGTACCAAAGATGCCATCAACAATCAAGTCGATTCCCGAAAGAATCGGCAGAGCATCTTGTGCTCCGATTTTGGTGATGCGAAGCCCAAGCTGCTCAATCTTCTGGAGATTGGCCAGCGCATCGCCTTCGATTTGGCTGCGCTCAGCCAATAAGAACACCTGGACGGTTGCTCCCCAGGAATGGAGGTAACGGGCAATGACGTAACCATCGCCGCCGTTATTGCCACGTCCACAGAAGATGGCAATCCGCCTGCCTTTGGTCTCACCACTAAAGATATCTTTGATGAAATGGGCAATGCCCCGGCCGGCTTTTTCCATTAGCTCCAGTCCGGGTATGCTACTTTTCTCGATTGCCCGCCGGTCAATGGCGCGCATTTGTTGAGCAGACACCAGCCTCATGGCGACGGCAACTTGCTCTCTTTTTTCCGCCCCGCAAAAGCAATCTCAAATACTTGTTCGATATGATCGACAAAGTGGAAACGGAAATGCGACTTGATCTCTTTCGGAAGATCTACCAGGTCTCTTTCGTTATCAGCCGGCAGGATGATCTCCTTGAAGCCATAGCGCAATGCCGCCAGACATTTTTCTTTCAGTCCGCCGATGGGGAGCACCATGCCACGCAGTGTGATTTCGCCGGTCATGCTGAGTTTAGGGCGTACGGGCCGTTTGGTCAGCATTCCCACCAAAGCCGTAGCGACAGTGATGCCTGCCGACGGTCCATCTTTGGGAACTGCCCCGGCCGGGACATGAACATGGATGTCTGTCTTTTCAAAAAATGTCGGGTCGATGCCAAGCTCTTTGGCCTGTGAGCGGACGCAAGATAGCGCAGTTTGCACTGATTCTTTCATGACGTCTCCGAGATGGCCGGTCAGGGTCAAACTTGATTTACCTGACATTTGTGTGACTTCAATGTAGAGGATATCGCCTCCGGTGGAAGTGTAGGCCAGACCAGGCACTACTCCGATCTCACCCTGCCGAGGCAGCTTGTCGAGTATGTAGCGCTCCGGACCAAGGAACTCAGGGATATCCTGAGGGCGAATTGCCGCCCTGGTCTTCTCGTTGCAGGCAACCTTCTTGGCAATTTTGCGACAGACATTCGCGATTTCGCGGCCGAGATTGCGCAGCCCCGATTCGCGCGTGTAGTTTTGAATCAACTTGAGCACGGTGTCGTCGGGCATCTGCAACTGTGTCGGCTTAAGTCCGTGGTTTTCAATTTCGCGCGGTATCAAGTATTTCTTGGCTATCTGCAGTTTTTCGCGATCGGTGTAGCCGGGAAGACGAATCACTTCCATGCGATCAAGCAATACCGATGGAATTGTATCGAGAATATTCCCCGTCGTGATAAACATTACTCTCGACAAGTCAAACGGCACATCAAGATAATGATCGGAGAAAGTGTTGTTCTGCTCGGGGTCAAGCACTTCGAGCAGCGCCGAGGACGGGTCGCCGCGAAAGTCCTTGCCGATCTTGTCGATCTCATCCAGCATCAATACCGGGTTATTCGAATCACAACGGCGGATGCTCTGTATAATGCGTCCCGGCAGCGAACCGACATAGGTTCGACGATGACCGCGGATTTCCGCTTCATCATGCATGCCGCCGAGTGAGATGCGGGCAAACTTGCGTCCCATCGCGCGGGCAATTGAACGACCAAGTGAGGTTTTGCCGACACCCGGAGGGCCGACAAAGCAAAGAATCGGTCCTTTGAGGTTGGATTTGAGTTTGCGAACCGCCAGAAACTCCAGGATGCGCTCTTTGACTTTCTCCAGACCATAATGATCTTCGTCCAGAATCTTCGTTGCCTTCTTGATGTCGAGTTCTTCCGGAGACGAACGCTCCCATGGCAGCGAAACCAGCCAGTCAAGGTATGTGCGACTGACTGTATACTCCGCCGCCGACGGATTCATTTTGCTGAGGCGATCAAGCTCTTTCTCTGCGGCTTCACGCGCCAACGGGGGCAGACCACCTTCTTCGATCTTCTTTTGGAATTCGCCAACTTCGGCCGTCCGATCGTCCTCTTCGCCAAGCTCTTTGCGAATGGCTTTGAGTTGTTCGCGCAGGATATAA
>CAIVAP010000037.1 GCA_903903945.1 uncultured bacterium
GATTATATCTATCGAAGACGGTCTCGCCGAAAGCGACTGGGAAGGATTTGCCCACTTGACCAAGGAGGTCGGCCACAAAGTACAGATCGTCGGCGACGACTTGTTCGTGACCAATCCCGTATTCCTGGAACGCGGCATCAAAGAGAAGGCCGCCAATGCGATCTTGATCAAATTGAATCAAATCGGCACACTAACCGAAACGCTCGACACTATCCAGATGGCAACCCGCGCCGGCTTTGCCTCGGTCGTCTCGCATCGTTCCGGCGAAACTGAAGACACGACGATCGCCGATATCGCGGTGGCTGTAAACGCCGGTCAGATCAAAACCGGCTCACTCTGCCGCACCGATCGCGTCTGCAAATACAACCGTCTGCCGAGGATCGAAGAGGAACTCGATAACATGGCGGAATTCCCCGGCAAAGCGGCATTCTTTAACCTTAGGTAGGACACGCATTCTTGCGTGTCCAATCTGCTGTCATCCCGCGAAAGCGGGGATCCAGATTTTCGTTGTGTCGGGTCTTGACTTTCGACCCACGCAGCGAGGCGAAAGGTGTGACCTGACAAGGTACCCCACCCGCAAGGGTGGGTTTACCAAACTTGAAACAGACTGAGACTATGCGCAAAGAAACCGAGCAACCCGTATCTCCCTACCGCGTCGTTATCTTGCGGTTTATCCTGCTGGCGTTTTTCCTGGCCATCGGCTTCAAGCTGACTGTGGGCGAATACGGTTTCCTAAATATGATCGAGTTGCGCAAGCAGATCACCGAACTGAAAGCCGAGGAACTCAAACTCTGCGCGCAGGTTGTTGATCTGGAACTTAAACGCGATCGTCTGCAAACTGACTTGCTCTACATCGAAAAAATCGCCCGCAAAAACTTCCAGTTCAAGCGCCCCGGCGAAACCGTTATTGAGTTTTAGCCGGTTGCACGGCGATGGCTCTCAAGAAAACCGAACTGCTGGTTCTTAAGCGAACCCGAATTCAGGAGAGTTCTCTCTTCCTGATCTGTCTATCGCGTGACTATGGCAAGTTGCCGTTGGTTGCCAAGTCGGCCGTCCGTCCCGGTTCATCCAGCGCTGAATCGCTGCAATACTTCGCTGTCGCCGATGTTGTCTTCTACCAAAGTGAAAAAGAAGCAGCCGATTACATCTCCAAAGCCGATCTCGTCGAGTCATTCGACAACATCGCCCAAAATGAGCAGAAGTTCGGTTATGCCTCGGCAGCGCTGGAATTCGCGAATCTCTTTCTGCCCGAGCATGAAGTCAACAGCCAGGTCTATTTCAATCTGAAGAAGTTTCTGCGCAGTTTGAACCAATCGGAGGAGAAGGATTTCCGCAGGGAGATTTTGCATTTCTGGTATCTCCTCTGTATATTTTGTGGTTATGCTCCGCAACTGGGACAATGTGTCGAGTGCGGCGGCAAACTTGCCGGTGATCGACTTATGCTTGACCCCGAGCGCGGAGGATTGGTATGCGCCAGGTGCGTTGGCGACCGCCTGCTGATCGGTCTCGACCGTGGCACGGTCAAGGTGCTGGAGCGGTTAGCCGGAACCGATATTAGTGACAACCGCAAGGTGTCGCTCACCAAGGCGCAGCAGGAGCAGATTCGGCAGATGTTGACGGCGCTGACCGAGTACCATATCGGGAAACGAGTCGATTTGAAGTCGTTCGATTTTTTGCGGAAGTTGGATATTATGAATCAGGATGGAGGAATCCGTGGCGAAGACAGTTGATCGAATGGATCAAATCGTTTCCCTGTGCAAACGGCGTGGCTTTGTGTTTCAGTCGTCTGAAATCTACGGTGGTCTCGGCAGTTGCTGGGACTACGGTCCGTATGGCGTCGAGCTGAAACGCAATCTGAAAGATTTCTGGTGGAAGGCCATGACCCAAAAACGCGATGATGTCGAAGGTCTCGATGCTGCCATCCTCATGCACCCCAAAGTCTGGGAAACCTCCGGCCACGTCGCCAATTTTACCGATCCGATGGTCGACTGCAAAAAATGCAAAGCCCGTTTCCGCGCCGATCAACTGGAAACCGCTCGCTGTCCGGAAAAGCCATCCAAATCACCACTCGAATGCGGAGGCGAGCTGACCGAACCACGGATGTTCAACCTGATGTTCAAGACCTTCATGGGTCCGGTGGAGGACTCCTCAGCGGTAGTATATATGCGCCCCGAAACTGCGCAAGGCATCTACGTCAACTTCCTGAATGTCATGGGGCCATCGCGCCAGAAAGTGCCGTTCGGCATCGCGCAGATCGGCAAAGCGTTCCGTAACGAAATCACCCCCGGCAACTTCATCTTCCGCACCCGCGAATTTGAACAGATGGAGATGCAGTTTTTTATCAAGCCATCCGAAGATGACCAGTGGTTCGACTACTGGAAAGCCGAACGCATGCAGTTCTACTATGACCTTGGCATCAACAAAGACAAACTCCGTTACCACGAGCATGGCAAGGACGAACTAGCGCACTATGCCAAGAAGGCGTTTGACATCGAATATGAATTTCCGTTTGGCTGGAAGGAGCTGGAGGGCATTCACAACCGCACCGATTTCGACTTAAGCCGTCACACCGAAGCCACCGGCAAGGATTTGAGCTATTTCGACGAAAAGACCCACGAGAAATTCATACCGTACATCATCGAAACCTCAGCCGGTTGCGACCGCACACTGCTGGTGTTGTTGGTCGATGCCTACACTGAGGAAGAGGTCAAAGGGGAAACTCGCGTGGTGCTGAAGTTCTCCCCCAAAATCGCTCCGGTCAAAGTCGCGGTCTTCCCGCTGGTCAACAAAGACGGTATGCCGGAACTCGGGATGAAAGTCTTCCACGAACTCAAAGAACACTTCAAGGCATTCTATGATACTTCCGGAGCGGTCGGCAGACGTTACCGCCGCATGGATGAAATCGGCACCCCGTATTGCGTGACCATCGACGGCCAAACCTCGCAGGACGAGACAGTGACCATCCGCGACCGCGACACGATGGAACAAACCCGCGTGAAAATCGCCGACCTCGTCCCAACGATCAAAGCCAAGATCGAGGGGTAAGTAGCTAGCGCATGTTGGAGAGTTGTGAATGACCTCGCCGACTCAAAATAGGTAGAGCGTGTCTTGGACCTTGCAATACTCAGGCGCGAAATCATGGCCGCGCTCTTTTTGGACGCCTTCCTTCTGGACAATCTGGTAATCAAGGGGGGAAACGCTCTCGACATAGTCCACAATATCAACCAGCGCGCGTCTGTAGACATAGATTTCTCAATAGCCGACGAGTTTCTGGATCAACAGGATGCCCGGGACAGAATCAAGACGGCACTTGAATTGCGGTTGGAACGACTCGGGCTTGTCGTCATTGACTACAGTTTTGAAGAGCGGCCGCCGGAGACGCCAAACGATCCCCTGCCTTGGTGGGGAGGCTACGCGGTTGAGTTCAAGATAATCGATAAGGCAACATACGATTCTCTTGGCTTGACGCCCGAGAAGCGCAGCATGCAAGCCATGGTGATCGCACCGGAGCAAGCCAGAATCTTCCGGATAGACATCAGCAAGAATGAGTACTGTGGCGGGAAAGAAGAGGCCGAGATCGCTGGAGTTCGAGTATACGTTTACAGTGTGGAGATGTGTGTATTCGAGAAGCTACGGTCTATTTGCCAGCAGATGCCGCAGTACACCGAGATTATGACACGCCATGGCCGCCCGAGAGCTCGGGACTTCTATGACATCTATGCGACTGTGACACGCAGAGGCGTCGATTTGTCGTTGCCAGAGAACCATCGACTCTGTGAGAGCATATTCGAGGCAAAGCGTGTTCCCATGCATCTGTTGACGCAAATCAATAATACAAGGGAATTTCACCGGGCAGATTGGGATTCCGTGAAAGTCGCCGTTTACGGTGACGTATTTGAATTCGATTACTACTTCGAGTTCGTTGTAGAGGAGGTCAATCGCCTAAACGCCCTTTGGAAAATAGAGACGCCATGACTTTTCGTAATCCAACTCACGAGCTCCGTGAACGAGATAGAAGTCGAAATTCAGCCCCCGCTCTCTGAGGGCGAGGGTGGAACTTGCTTCATATCCTGCACGCTCCATGAGAAATCCTACTGATTGATGGTAGGGATAGACGTAGTCCATCTCGTCTAGTATCCGCACTATCTCTTGTGGATTCACCCGTTCCTTCGCTGCCTTGTAAGCGTCCAATACTTGGAAAATTCCTCCGGCATATGCGGGCCGGACTACAATATCAATTAGAGTCCGTTCAATTGATGTTACGTCTAGCAACTCTCCACTGGGGCCTCTGGTTTGCATGACGCCTATTCGATTCGTGGATTTGCCGTTGACAAGGATGATTCTGTGGTCCCCGAATCTGAAGGTGTATCGAGATGTCCTCTGTGGCCGGCTGAATGCCAACTGGATCCTTTCCTGCGAAATTCCCATGGTCGGTTTCGGCTTCGGAGACTGTTCCTGATTGACATAGACAGCCCGCGGTATATGATCAGTTAGTCCGTGGAGAAAGACTGCAGTGCCATGAGACAGGAAAGATCTAGGCTTCATTGAAAGAGCTACTTGAAACTCGGTGACTTTTCCATACGCATATCGTACTATCGAAGGATAAAGCTCGGATTCGAGGGTTATCTGGCTGATTACTTTTTCCTTCCATAACAGCCTGAAGAACTCTGAAAAGGTCATGAAATCCGGTAGCTGCCAATTTGAGCGATTTGTGTCAAAAGCCTTCCTGAGGGCGCTCTCCATAAAAACAGGATTCTCCATGGATTCCATGAATTGGTGAACTTCACGAGGTAAAACAGGGGATCTCTTTGTCATATTATCTTTTCCCCATCGGGCACTAGGTATATATACCTAGTGCCCGATCGTAAGAAAGTCAAGCAAAACTCTAATAGTTCGTGAGAAAAGCTAGCCCTAGGTATATATACCTAGGGCTAGCAAAACCACAGCACTCCAAATGTACACAGAATAACCGCATATATCGTTAATTATCAATCAGTTACATCAACTCCAGTTCTGTGGGTCGCAACCCCTTGTGGCACAATGCCTGACCTATCGATCTCCCTTTCGGGGTTTCGACAATTCCCTCCTGTCCTCACTACCTTTTTTGTAGCGCCTCACTGCAAAATCATTCCCCACACCAATTAGTAGAACGCTGGTTGCGGCACCGAAGGTCACCCCGGAGTGCTTTGTGGGTCGGGTGATTAGCGGCAGAGAGTGCACGACGTTCGCCCTGAGCCGTGAGCTTGTCGAACGGTCGAAGGGCGTACCACGCACAGCACTACCTCCTACTCGATCAGGAATCGCCTGCAGTCTAACGGCAACGACTAAGCTAAATATATAATGCCGAACAATAACCGTTATGACCCAGGACATGTTCGTACTTCGCCGTGGTGAGTGAGTCTGTCGGTACCGAAGGCCAAGTGGCTCGCGCTGTCAGATACATGCCGTCCGGCTGACACGCTTTGATGTGTATCGTGGATTGCGCAGGGTGGAAGGTCGCGACTAAAGTCGCTCCAACACATGACAAGAAACGCGCTACCTGTGCTTTGTAGGAGCGACTTTAGTCGCGACTGCTCAGCACTTGGTACTCGACTTCGGTAGGATAGGCATTCCTGCCTGTCCACTTGTCGCCACATCAAAGCAACGGTGCCCCGTCTACTTTTTTGACGCGCGGTCAGGAATCCCGAGGTTGTCCCATAAGTTTCGCTTTGGGCATACAAGCCAAGGATAGCGTGCAATGTGTAGAGGTCGCACTTGCGGCGACCCGCATGAACATTGGTGGAATGAAGGGTCAACTGGCGACCGCAAGGGTCGCCCCTACAAAAAATCTTCAGTCCGTCCGCCAAAACCACGCTTATGGGACAACCTCCCCTTTCCTGACCGCAAGCGTGAGCGCACACAGCTCGCCCCGCAGACGTTAGCCGGGTTGTCTACTTGCCATCGTTTTTCTCGATCCGCTTTTCTGAGGGGTCATTCTGCATTTCCATCTTTTGATGTTCTTCATTCCAACTGGTTGTTATGCCATCGATGACATAGCTCTGAACATCAATCGTCTGGGCTGCAGGATAGAAGGTACCCTTGACGGTCATTTTCACATCACGTCGCCCGCCGCCTTGGATGAGGTCCTTCCCGCGATTATTGTCAAGGAAAAACAGAAACTTGCCATTATCGAGACGTAGACAGTGACGATGACCGAGGTCTTCGCACTCCGACTGGGGACGGTTTACTAGTCCCGCCAGGCTGCAATTCAGACAGGTCCAAGTGCCGGTGAAGGTTTTTTGTTCCGTCTTCTGCTGCGCGACTGCTACCGCCGCGAAAAGCAGCATCAGCACTAGCGTCTTCCATGTCATTTGATAAGTCATACTTCCTCCAACAAAAATGTTTCTTCGACTATGGGTTAATGGATTCGTTTAGTCTTGGTTATGATACGTTGCGCAGACCGAGTGTCGTAAGTCGATTGCTAAAAAAACTCTGTATGGATTGCCGAAATCCGCGCGTGACGTGCGGTTTTTGCTTGTCGTTCTCGGAAGAATGAATCATCATAAATGATAATGCACCATTGAAGAATCTGCGACCTGACAGACAGCAGGCAGTGTATTATGGAGAGATGTAGATGAACGACGATTTTGCTCACGCAACCCTCGGCAAGACAGGACTGAAGGTCTTCCGGCTCGGATTGTCCGGAACCTATCGCCCCGGCAAGGAAGTCATTCACAAGGCCATCGATGCCGGAGTCAATTTCTTCTTCTGCTACGGCTTCGACGGGCAGATGACCAAGACCCTGCGTGAGGAATTCAAAACCAAGCGGGACAAGCTGGTTGTGAGTACGGGGGCGTATAACCTGCTTGTCGGGCATCCGAATCTGCGCCGGACATTAGAGAAACGGTTGCGGCAACTGGAAACGGATTACATCGATGTCTTTCTGTTTCTTGGCGTCAACAAGCCGAAGCACATCGGTGAGCGTGAGTTGGATGAGATGCGTCGCTTTCGGGAGGAGGGCAAAGTGCGCGCAATTGGAATGTCCTGCCATGACCGCAAGTTCATCGGCAAGCTGGTTTCTGAAGGCGCGATTGATGTCACGATGATGCGCTACAACGCCGCTCATCGAGGCGCCGAGCAGGACATCTTTCCGTATTTGGCAGCACACGATCCCGGTGTTGTCTCTTATACCGCGACGCGCTGGGGATATTTGTTGAGGCGACCGAGAGGGTATCCAGCGGACGCGCCGATTCCGACGGCTGATCAATGCTACCGGTTTGTGCTGTCTAATCCCAATGTCGACGTCTGCCTGATGGCGCCCTTGAATGCCAAGCAGTTTGCGGAGGACATTGCCGCTTTGAGCAAGGGAGCACTGTCGGCGGCGGAGATGGATTTCATGTGCAAGTTTGGTGACATCGTGCATGAACGCAAGAAGTGGTTCATGTAGTGTTCCTCTCATTGCGCGATCTGCCTGACACAGTAAAGTCTTTCCCTGGATTCTTACGACCGACTATATTGGCTGCCGGATGAATAATCAGCGTTCGCTTGCAGGTCGCTTATTTCGCGGTTGGCCGGCTCTGTTCCTAATGATCTGGCTGCTCGATCTGGTCGTCTTGCCACTGCACGAACCGGCATACACGTTTGGTTGGTCTGTCTATGCCGGCAGTGTAGCTCTAACTCTCATATTTGTGCTTTTTATTGAGATCATCAGACGGCTGCTGCCAGGGGGCTGGCGACAAGCATATGTGCTCGTGATGTCGTTCGTACTCGCTTTCATCATAGCGACCAGTATCGCAGTCTACTACCAGTTCGGCGAATTCGTCGCGGTGTCAATGGCACAGTTTGCTCTTCGCAACCCGGTCTATCTGATGTCATTCCTCCGTTCGACTTTGTTTAACATCAAGGGAGTAGGCTTGCTGGCTCTCGCCTTGTCAATAGCCTGGCTCTGGGCGCCGTGGCAGAGACCGCATCGCGTTGGGAGTGTGGCTACCAAGCTCGGACTTCTTGTACTTCTTGGGGCGATCTACTTGGTGATTCTGAATCAAATTCATTGGTACAGCAAGGGGGAGAAACTGACTGCCGATACTTCGCTGGCGCTGGCGCTGAAACGATGTTTTTCGCCAAACCCCACGGGCCTGCATGCTGCCGAAAGGGATTCGGTCACGCCCTACAAAGTGACAAACTCCCCGAACATCATCTTGGTTATCAACGAGTCCTTCGGCAAAAAGGCGTTCGACTACAGCGATTCCAGTTCCGTTGCCATGCCGTTCTTGAGGAGCTGGATTGCAAACGAAAGCGACCATTTCATTCTCTTCGATTACGCCCACACCAACTCCACAGCTACCGATGTCAGTGTGCCCTCTCTGTTGACCGGCGTGGCGCCCTGGGAATCGAGCCGCAAAGTACACACCATGCCGCTATTGTGGGACTGGGCGAAGGCAGGTGGAATGCGAACGCTGTTTGTCAGCGCGCAAGATTACAACTGGGGCAATCTCAACAGCTTTCTGCTTTCGCCGGGCCCGGAAATATTCGTGACTCCTGCTCAGATGAAGGCACCCCTGTTCAATGATGTCGGAGTGGATGAAATGATTGCCGTGCGCAAATTCTGTGACGAATTGCGCGCTCTTCCATACGGCAGCCGCTTTCTCGCTGTCTACAATTCGAACGCGCTGCATTGGCCGTTCCAACAAACCAGCCCCCTGCTGGCGAGCGAACCGCACTCTGCATCCCGCTATCAGAATGCTGCCGCCATTCTCGATAAGGCATTCCACGAATTGCACTCGTTTCTCGAAAGCACGGGACTGCTTGAAAGCACGCTGCTGATTATAACTTCCGACCACGGCGAGGATGACAAATTGGAGCATAGCAGAGTGCACCGTCTTTACAGCTTCTATGACGAAATCACGAATATCCCTTTTCTAATTCGAACCCCCCGGGTTTGGGAGACCAGTCACTCTGAAGAGATGGCGTTCCTTCATGAGAACGAGAAGCGCCTTGTGAGCAATCTCGATGTCGTCCCGACAATTCTTGACGTGCTCGGGTGCTACGCTGACACTTCTAACCGTTCCTTGTTATCCGCGTTGTCCGGGCAATCGCTGCTGCAGCCGGTTCCACCAGATCGATACTTGATCGCTCTCAGCACCAATGACATTAGGCAGTGGGAACATGAAGGGTTCGGCATTTACCGCCAGAATCTCAGGTTCGTCTACTCTGATCTGGAGGGTGCTCGGCTCTACGATGTTGCAACCGATCCGCATCAGCAGGTCGATCTCTGGCCCTCGGCTAACGATGCCACAAGGCGGCCTTTCTTCAGCATAATCGACAGCACGTTTCATCTCCGACGCATGGTGCCGCGAGATTAGTCTCTCAGCGCACCACAACGACAACTCAAGCTTGACACCCGCCTAAACTCCGAGTTGATTCCCCTGAGTTGAGTATGAACAAAAGACTGCTGGAAATTGTTGGGTCGGTGGTTGCCATGGGGTTGTTCACGGTGGCACTTTGGGTGTTGCACCGGGAACTGGCGCACCACAGCCTCGCCGATATTATCGCTCAATTGCGGTCAATACCAATTCCCCATCTACTCCTGGCCTTTCTTTTCACGGTGCTGAGCTATCTGGCACTGTCCGGATATGACATGCTGGCGCTACGATACATCAAACACCCCATTGAGTACCCCAAAGTGGCGATGACGTCATTTATCACATACGCTATCGCCCATAATCTTGGTTTCTCGGTATTCACCGGCGGATCGTTGCGATATCGGATTTATGGTGCGTGGGGATTGTCGGCTTTTGAAATCACCAGTTTGACGGGCTTCGGTGTGGTGACCTTCTGGCTCGGCTATCTTACAACGGCGGCGATCACACTGACGATATGGCCGCTGGCAATTCCAACTCAGATCAGGCTCCCGTTTGAATCGACATTCCCCCTGGGGCTGCTGATGTTAGTGATCTTGTTGGCCTATCTGACTTGGATCTTGATTATCCGCAAGCCGCTTAGGATTAGAGAATGGCAATTCGACGTGCCGTTGCGAAGCGCGACTTTCGCGCAAATGGGGCTGGGGATGTTTGATTGGTTGGTGGCTGCGGCGGCAATTTTTATCGTTCTCCCGGATTCCGTGCAAGTCAGCTATCTGCATGTGCTCACCATTTTTTTGTTGGCGCAAATCGCCGGATTGGTCAGCAATGTCCCGGGCGGTTTGGGTGTCTTTGAAACGGTATTCATACTATTGATCGGACCAGTGGCATCACCCGCGGAGCTGATCGGATCGCTTCTGGCGTATCGCATCATCTACTATCTCGTACCGCTAATCATCGCTGCTTCTTCGCTGGCGGCATTCGAAGTCTCTCGCCGCGCCGAAGGACTAATGCGACTGGCAACTAATGTGGCGCGCTGGATTTCCATGTTTGCACCGCAGTTGTTCTCGTTCTTGACCTTTGTTGCGGGAGTAGTGCTGTTGTTCTCGGGCGCGACACCTGCCGAAAGTGACCGCTTGGAGTGGATTGCGCAATTCCTGCCGTTACCGGTTATCGAGATATCGCACTTTATCGGCAGCATCGTCGGGTTGGGGCTGCTGTTGTTGGCGCGTGGGTTGCAGCGGCGCGTGGATGGCGCCTACGTGTTGAGTCTCGCCCTGCTCGGTGTTGGAATTGTGGTCTCATTATTAAAAGGGTTCGACTACGAAGAGGCGCTGATCCTGACGCTGATGCTTATGCTGCTCTTGCCTTCGCGGTCATACTTCTACCGCAAGTCATCGCTATTTGTGCGGTCGCTTTCGCCCGCGTGGATCGTGGCGATCGCCGTAGTTCTCGGGTGTTCATTCTGGCTAACCGTGTTTTCCTACAAGCATATCGAGTATGGAAAGGAGCTTTGGTGGCAATTCGAAATGTTCGGTGACGCGCCTCGCTCGCTGCGCGCCGGCGCGGGCGCGATCGGTGCGGCGATGGTACTGGCCATGTGGCGGCTATTGCGCCCGACGTCGCCGGAGCCAAGCTTGCCCACGAGCGACATGCTCGACCGTCTGAGTTCGATTGTCAAAGGTTGCTCCAGCTCAGTGGCACACCTCGCACTCCTGGGGGATAAGGAGTTGCTGTTTAGCCAGAATGGTCGCGCTTTTGTCATGTATGGGATAGCCGGCAGAAGCTGGGCGGCGATGGGAGACCCGGTCGGTCCCAAGGAAGAATGGAAGGAGCTATTATGGCAGTTCCATGAACTGTCCGACCGACATGGCGGTTGGACCGTCTTCTATCAGGTCGACGCCGAGAATCTGCCGCTCTACCTCGATATGGGGCTAAGTTTGCTGAAGTTGGGGGAAGAAGCCCGCGTTCCTCTGGCTGAGTTTTCGTTGGAAGGTCACACCAACAAACCGTTTCGTCACTGGCACCGTAAGCCCGAAAGCGAGGGGTGTTCTTTTGAGGTTGTCGCGGCATCCGAAGTGGCACGTCTGCTGCCGAGACTGCGCAATATCTCCGATGTTTGGGTGGAGTACAAAAACACGCGCGAAAAGCGGTTTTCGCTCGGCTATTTTCACGAACCGTATTTGCTTCGCACGCCGATGGCTTTGGTCTGGAAGGACGGAGAAATCATTGCCTTTGCCAATATCTGGGCGACTGATGATCATGAAGAACTGTCGATCGACCTGATGCGCCATCTACCGGATGCGCCGGCGGGTGTTATGGATTACATGTTTATTGAATTGATGCTCTACGGCAGACAACAAGGATACCGCTGGTTCAATCTCGGCATGGCGCCTTTGTCAGGTTTGGATAATCGCATCGCGGCGCCGTTCTGGAATCAGTTGGGGACGTTCATTTTCCGGCATGGCGAGCATTTTTACAATTTTCAGGGGTTGCGGCAGTATAAGGAAAAATACCGGCCGGTTTGGACACCACGCTATTTGGCGTCTCCCGGTGGCGTGGCGGTGCTAAGGATTTTGACAAACATTGCCTCAATGATCTCCGGAGGCATCACAGGAGTGGTCAGGAAATGAAACAGATACTGGGATTGCTGGCGGTACTATTTCTGTGGTCGGCAACGACCTACGCCATCGAGGAAGACACGCTGCGTTTCGGCAAGTTCGGCAACGTCCACTTATACCGAACGACTCCCATTCCGGAACGGGTCGCGCTCTTTGTCTCGGGGGATGGCGGCTGGAATCTGGGTGTGGTGGAGATGGCGCGAACGCTGGCGCATGAGAACGCCCTCGTGATCGGGATCGATATCATTCATTATCTCAAGGAGTTGGCGATCGCCACCGACCAGTGTTCGTATCCGGCGGCCGATTTCGAGGCGCTCAGTCAGTATGTTCAGAAGAAACTCGATCTGCCGATCTATCATGTTCCAGTCTTGATCGGCTATTCCTCCGGAGCTACTTTGGTTTACGCCACTTTAGTGCAGGCGCCGCCGAACACCTTTGCCGGTGCCATAAGCATGGGGTTTTGCCCGGATCTGCCGCTGACCAAGCCGTTCTGCAAGGGGAGCGGTTTGGAATGGACAGCCGGGCCGAAAGGAAAGGGATACAGCTTCCTGCCGGCGTCGCATCTGGAGCAGCCGTGGATTGCCTTTCAGGGGATAGTGGACCAAGTGTGCAGTGCGAATGACGTCCAGATGTTTGTCAAGAAAGTGAGCAAGGGACAACTCGAATTGCTGCCAAAAGTCGGGCATGGATTTGCCGTGCAGAAGAACTGGCTGCCGCAGTTGCGCAATGCGTTTCAGCGTCTGACAATTTCCGCCGACACCGCGATAGCCGTGCCCGGTTCCGCCAATTTGAGCGATCTGCCACTGATCGAACTGCCGGCGACGGGCGATGCACAGAACCTGTTAGCAGTCATCATCTCCGGCGACGGCGGTTGGGCCAATATCGACAAGAAATTGGGAGAATATTTTTCGTCGCAAGGGATATCCGTTGTCGGACTCAATTCGCTCAAGTATTTCTGGACGCGGCGGACGCCGGATGGCGCCAGCATGGACCTACTGCGGATTATCAGCCACTACTCGGATGCTTGGAACAAAGACAATGTGCTCTTGGTCGGCTACTCGCGCGGCGCGGATGTATTGCCCTTTATGGCCAATCGACTGCCGGCTCAAGCGCTGTCGAAAGTGATTGGGGTAGCACTGCTCGGGTTGGAGGAAGCAGTAGATTTCCAGTTTCACCTAACAGACTGGTTGTCCAGTGCCAATCCCAAGAGCGCTTTGCCTGTAAGGCCGGAGGTGGAGAAGCTGAAAGGATTGCGCGTTGTGTGCTTCTATGGCTCGGAAGAAAAACACTCCCTGTGCGACGATCTGGACACCAACTTCGTGACTTCGATTCAGATGTCGGGCGGGCATCATCTCGGTGGCGACTACGTGATGATTGCCAAACAGATTCTCGAACATGTCAAGCGATGATGCCTGCGACTATCATTTTCGAGTCGCCCATCCTATTTTTTGATTCTAATCTCGCGCCAACTGGTCAGAAATCTGCGGCTGGAGGCATCCTGCGCCGAGATTAACAGATAGTATTTCCCGGCCGGCATCGTCTTCGGCAGGTAAGTCAAGCCCACTTGGGGCTTGACGTCACGCCGCGAGCCAGGTAGGTCAAGCACACTCGGGGCTTGACATCATGCAATGAGTCGGCGTGACCTACAAGACTGCTTCTTTGCCTTTTTCACAACTTTTGAAATTAACTCCTTGACAGCTGACCGAATTCAGTGTATTTATAGACATCCTTTATACTGGATACTGGGGAGGTATCGTCATGCGCAAAAATTTCAATTTGCTCGCCCTTGCTGTCGTTGTTGCTTTTGTTGGCCTGACCGCAACCACGGCGATCGGTGGCAATGTCTGCGGCGACACTAACGCCGATGGTAGGGTCAACATCTCTGATGCTGTCTACCTAATCGCCTACATTTTTTCCGGGGGTCAGGCGCCAAATTGCCCGCCAGTAATTGATATTGACGGCAACGGTTATGATACCGTGACTATTGGTACACAGGTTTGGATGGCAGAAAATCTGAAGGTAACTCACTACCTTAATGGCGATCCAATACCGAATGTGACCGATGCCGCCACCTGGGCGAGTTTTGGTGCCGGTGCATTTTGCAATTATAATAACGATGTAAATACTGTCTCTGTTTACGGGCGGCTGTATAACTGGCACGCCGTGAGCGACAGTCGCGGTCTTGCGCCTGCCGGGTGGCATGTTGCAAGCGAAGCGGAATGGCAGACACTGATCGATTATCTCGGCGGCGCTGCCGTTGCAGGCGGAAGAGTAAAAGAAATCGGGACGACGCACTGGAGCGCCCCCAACCTCGGCGCCACCAATGAAAGCGGATTTTCGGCATTGCCCTCCGGCCTTCGCTACATCGGCGGCACCTTCTACGGTATCTATACCGAAGCCGGCTTTTGGTCCTCAACGGAGACAAGCAGCGGCAGTATCGACGCATGGTACCATGGCCTGGGTTACAATGACGGGGCTCTTTGGGGCGCCAATCACGATAAGCAAATCGGGTTTTCGATTCGCTGTGTGAAGGATTAGGCGGTTAGGTCAAGCCCTCTCAAGGCTTGACGGCACGCCGCGAGTCGGCGTAACCCACCAAACTACTTCTTTTCCCCAACCGTAAACGTCACTGAATTAATTGTGTTGCCGGATGCATCAACAACTTTCACTTCCCACTCGCCGGTCTGACTCGCCGCGATGTTCTTGGAACTCCAGGTCCGCCAGTGGTTCCCTTTGATCGTAAGCGGAACCTCAAGGACAACCTTGCCGGCATGCGACCAAATGTGTTTGATAGTCGCTTCGCCCGATCCACCGGTGATCTGACTCCAGCAATACAGCTTGCCGACAGAGGCATCAAACGCCAAAGCGCCCCCCGTGCAAGCGCGTTCGGTGATTTCAGTGCAAATCTGAACTTCCGCTGCCAACGCCGAGGTCGCGGTTGTCTGAGCCGGCTCAGTCGGCTTCGTGTCTTGCGAAACGGCTACCGCAGCCGAGAGTAGCAGTGTCATTATGATTGTAAAAAAGATTCGTGTCATGGCTTCCCTCCGGATGGTGATTGTGTTGCTCTTAAATATGCTCGTTTTTCTTGTGATCAGCAAGAGGTGTCAAGACCGAAGCGGTCTTGACCTACTTCCTCAGCCCCTGCTCCCACTGCCGCACTTCATCCAGCCGTTCGCGCCAGAGACGAACATCGCTGGGGTCGCCCGAACTGAGGTAATGCTCGATATAGAGCCGGGCCGTGATAAATTCGGCGAGTCGGTTGCCGCCGGAACGGCGCATCGCCTCACGGTAGGCATTCTCCGCTTGCCAGTGTTGGGTCCCCATGACGGATAGCGAATCGTACCAATTTTGATAACCGGCATTCTCGGCATCGTAAGGCGATGTAGCCTTGGTCCGCGTGCCCCGGTCCCATGCCACAAAATGTACCGGTACATATTTGCCCGAATCAAGCAGCGCCTGCACACGCCGTTCGTAGGCGGCCACATCGAAGGTTTCCGCGAATTTGCCTTTGCTAAGCTTCATCTCCGGCTGGGCAATTTGCAGACTGTCAATCGCCAGCGGAATAGATACGCCAAGTACCGGCATCGTTGCCATAGGTGCAGATTCAACTTCTATCAAAGCGGTCTTCGCATTGTCTGTGCGTCCAGCCGAGAGCACTTCGGAACTTGTCACCGCAGCGGGTTTGCCCTGTCCAGCCCGAGCGACACTGATCGACTCGACTACCACGTCCAGCTTCGCTTCTTGATGCGTCGGAAACACCGGCGGTTCCTTGTACTCCTCATCCTTGACACCAACCGGAATCCGGTCAGATTCGACGACCTTGCCGAGTACGGAATCCGGGATTTCCTCTCTGCGTTTCTGGTCTGATACTTTGAGTGGCTCCGTGGCGATGGCCGGTTGGACGTTTTCAGAACCGCGTGGCGTACCGCGTTCCGGCTGTTTCTGCGGCGGGTTGACAATAATCGACCGGGGAATTGTATACCGCTCAGATGCCGGTTTCCAGATCTGATTGACAACCACGACAATCAGAAACAGCGCCGCCACGGAACTGAGAATGGCGATCACCCGCGATCTTGGCATGATCGGCTGCAGAATGGCAAGCCCTCTCTGGGGACGCGCATCACGAGCCAGCTTAGCGTCGATTCTTCCGGCGAGACCGTCGAAGTAGCCATTAGCCGGCATGTCAACCTGTGCCTGACGGGCGATCTGATCGAGTTTTTTCAGTCGTTCCATCGCCGTTTGCAGCTCGGGATTCTGCCGCAGTTCTTCTTCCACCTGCGCCTTTTCGGTCGCAGAAAGTTTGCCATCGAGATAGGCGGAGAGCCGTTCATCAAATTCGTGCATAGTCATTTATGGCTCCAGCAAGTCCTTGAGGGCAAGCATCAGTTTCTGGCGCGCGCGATGCAAACGCGACATCACCGTACCCTCATTGATCTTGAGCGTCGCGGCGATGTCAGCATAACTCATCTCCTCTTGCATCCGCAATACAAATACGATCCGATAGTCCGGCGGCAATTGCGCCAAAGCTTGTTGATAGCGCTTGTCGATCTCCTGTTGCGTCAACACTTCCTGCGGATCGGGATCGACTGCCGCCATCTGATCCAGTACCAGTTCGCTTTCCTCGCCGTTCAACTGGAATTTCTGTCGGTTCAGATAGTTGAATGCGTTGTTCGCCGCGATTCTGGCGATCCAACCGCCGAACGGATATTTCTCGTCAAATGTGCCCACCGCCTGAAAGGCTTTGATAAACGCCTCCTGTGTCAAGTCATCAGCCACGTCGTGCGAACCACCGAGTCGAAAACAAAGAGCATAGACCTTGCGTTGATACCGTCTTACCAGCAGGCCGAACGCCGCACGGTCGCCCTGCTTGGCGCGCCGAATCAACTCCCCATCGAGAGTATCATCCATGCCCGCCAACATTAGTACCAGTAAGAACAAGCTTTATTCCCCGGTTGCGTTGATAATCCTGTAGGTCATCCGTTCGAATATCTGCGGCTTCGGCTCGGTCGAAAATCGGTCGTCAACTTCGGCTTGGTAGACGGCCAGCAGCGCCCTGACAAGCTCTTCCGGCGCATAGTGTTCGATCTGTTGCTTGAGTTCGATCAGGAAATAAGGGTGCATCCCCAACATACCGGCCAAATCCTTGTCGGCAATCTTGCCGGAGAATTTGCGGTATTTCAGCATCCGTTCGAATTGATTGTAGAATGCCCAGAAGAGCGGTGCCTGCGCCCCCGAGCCGGAGCTTTCCAAATAGCGTTTGATCGCACCCAGCGATGCCTCCAGCCGTCGAAAACCAAGTTGCTTGGCGGCTTCGTACTGAGTAAAAAAATGACTGTCGGAAAGGTAGTCGCGCACATCGGAGAGCGCGAGCTTCTTCTTGCCGGCATGCACGATGGCAATCTTCTCAACTTCGTTTTCGATATCGCCGCAGTCTCGACCGACAATCCGACAAAACTCGGCTACGGCATCGGCGTCGATGGCGAATCCGCGCGCGGCGAGACGTGAGCGCACGTACTCGGGAAGCGCGTCGTCATTGAGGTCTTTGATTTCGACCAGAACGCAGCGTTCGAGCATCTCTTTGACAAACTTGGTGCGGCCGTCAAGCTTGCGCGCCACGCCAACGAAAGTCACACTGGGATCAAGCGATTTGAGCGCTTTCGGGAGGAATTGCTGTGAAGCTTGCGGCAGACGCTCAAGCTCCGTTACTATCACAACCGTATTGCCACCGAGAAGCGGTACGCCAAACAACTGTTCTTCGAGCGCCGCCGGATTGGCCTTGGCGCCACCGAGCGAGTGTCGGTTGTAGGCGCGCTCACCCGCCGGAATCCGCTGTTTGACGATCTTCTCGGTTAGCAGGAAACGTTGATAATAGTCGTCCCCCTGCAGCAGATAGGCGGGATCAATCCTGCCGGTTTCAACCTGCCGCAGCGCCTGAGTATAAGTCAGTTTTCCCACGACCGGATGTTAGGGTTTTCAAACCCCTTTGTCAACCGCTACTGACGGGTCATTCCGGTGCCCGTTAGCCGTAATGTCAGGCCCCGAGTAGGTCTGACCTACTGGACTGACTATTTCAGCAACACCATCTTTCTGACTTCAACATGATCGCTGGTTTGCAGCCGATAGAAATAGACTCCAGATGCTACTTCCGTTCCCGTGTTGTCCCTGCCATTCCATTGGACGCGCTTACTCCCGGCAGTGAGACGCTCGTTTATCAAGGTCGTCACCTTGCGCCCTAAGACATCATAAATATCCAGAGATACAAATGAGGGTTTGGGAAGGTCGAAGCCAATTTCAGTGCTCGGATTAAAAGGATTGGGATAGTTCTGATCGAGAGCTGGTTTCTCCGGAAGCGAGATGGGAGTCATTTCGTCAGACACGTCTGCCACAACATCGAAATACAGCTTGGTCACAAAAACATCCGCGTTCCTATAGTATCCGCAGCTTTGACACGTTGCTTGATAAGGATTCAAAGTCGGGAAGTTGAAAGAATAAGTTCCGCCCGTCACAAAGGCATTGCCGCTGCCATCGACCGCAATGTCGCTTGCAGCATCGTCGCCTGCTCCGCCGAGGTAGGTGCTGTAGATCAGGCCGGTGCCCGAGCTGCTCAGCTTGGTCACAAAGACATCATGGAGCGGATATGGGCTCTGAACGGTCTGGAAGGGATTCTGAGTTGGGAAGTTGTAAGATCCAGTAGAGCTCGCAACATAAGCATTGCCTTTGTCGTCGACCGCTATAGAGGCTCCCGATTCATCGATTCCCCCGCCAAGGTAGGTGCTGTAGATCATGCTGCCAGAGCTGCTCAGCTTGGTGACAAACGCGTCTCCATCACCACCGTAGGTCGCCTGGTAGGGGTTCAGAGTCGGAAAGTTGGAGGATTTGGTGTAACCCGCTACAAAGGCATTGCCGCTGTCATCAACCGCGATGCCGCATCCAGCATCACTGTCTGTCCCCCCAATTAAAGTACTATAGATCAAGCTAATACCGAGGATTGAGAGTTGGGTTACGAAGACATCACCACCACCTTGACCCGCCTGATAGGGGTTCGTCGTGGGGAAACTCATAGCGTAGGTTGCGCCTGTCACATAAGCATTACCGCTCCCATTGACGGCGATACTCGCTCCATAATCGTCGCCTTTTCCGCCGAGGTAGGTGCTATAAATCAGGCCACCACTACTGCTCAGCTTTGATACAAAGACATCATAGTAGGGCGTTGGGCCGATCGGGCCTTGATAAGTCTGATAAGGGTTCTTGGTAGGGAAGTCATCGGATGAAGTCCGGCCCGTCACATAGGCATTGCCACTGCCATCGATCGCGATGCCGCTTCCTTCATCGTCTCTGTCACCTCCAAGGATTTTGCTGTAAATCAGGCTGTTGCCGGAACCGCCTATCTTGATCACAAATGCATCATAGTTGTTGAAGCCATTAAGTTTTAGAGAACCTGTCACATAGGCATTGCCGTTGCCATCGACCGCAATGCCCTGTCCATAATCGTCGTTTCCCCCGCCGAAGTAGGTGCTGTAGATCAGGCTGTCGCCAGAACTGGAGAGCTTAGTCACAAAAGCATCATAGCCATAGTACCCGCCTTGATACGTCTGATAGGGATTCTGAATCGGAAAGTTGGAAGAAGAAGTCCTGCCCGTCACATAGGCATTGCCGCTGCCATCGACCGCGATGCCCATTCCCCAATCGTCGCTTTCCCCGCCGAGGTAGGTGCTGTATGACAATGTAAGTGTCCCTGACTGTCCTGCCGGTGCTTGGCGTACGTCCCCGTGCGCCAAGTCTGACGACGGCGTAGTGGATGAGGACGTCCACCATGCACAGCTTGCGTTACCCGAGAGAACCGTCCTCACCCCCGACCCCTCTCCCACAGGGCGAGGGGAGTCCATCCCTGCAGTCATGTCCCCCCATTTGGTCTTCAGAATCAGTCTGCCGTCGGTGTCGATCGAAGTCTCTTCTGCTCCTTCATAGGCAACTTTGATTTGCGCGATGTCCGTACCCGGGGCAGCTATGAACTCGTACGCCGCTTGACCAGCGCGGTCGCCGGAGTACTTCAAGTCGATGCCGGGATAGATGTCTTTGAGCGTGATCGTTTCGTAGTTGGGAACGTCGGTATGCCATTTCGCCGGGTCATTGCCGAGGAAGTAGTTGCATTTGTATTCCATTTGGCCTTCGGCGAAAACCTCGGAATTCGGATTGGCGTCGACAAATTTGGCGGTGAGGACAAGTTGCTCGATACTGTCCCGCTCGTCCGGATTGTAGGGGCGACCCTTGCGGTCGCCCGCCGTTATCGCATTCGGACCACCATCACGGGCAGCCGCAAGGGCTGACCCTACAGGGATCGCGATTCGACGCGTAAACTGATACGTCACGCCTTCTTTGGTAAACCACATCGTCACGCCACCGGCGTTAGCACGGAATAAGACGCGGTCGTCCCATTGTCCCATGTTCTTGGTGAATGATAGCGGCATCTTGTTGATAGACTGGATCGTTGGCTGAGTGTTGGCTGCAAAAAGAGAACCGCACAGAATCGTGGCGATTAACAATGAAACAAGCGCTAACAGACGAGGCATGATACCCTCCCGGAGTAAGCAAAATAATCAGTGAGCAATATAGCGATAATGGACGGACGTGTCAAGGGAAATGTCGTTTTTGCGGAAAGCTTGCGTCGGCCCTGTAGGTAGGGGTCGCCCTCGCGGCGACCCGCATGAACATTGGACCAAACGACGAACCCGAAGGCGCACGCCGTGCGCCGCTACCAGAAATGCTTCTTTTGTCCGCCAAAACCACGCTTATGGGACAACCTCGGGATTCCTGCCGGCGCACTCAACCGGGTTTTTCGACAGTCCCGTTCGCGGGAATGACAGTAACAAAGAAGGGCTCGGAGACCGAGCCCCACGCGAGTTTCTTTCGGTCGTTCCCGTATGTCATACGTCCGGCTGGACGGAGTGAACGTATAAGACGATAGATATATGGGGTGCCGGACGCAAGGAGCGACCGAACAGGTGATCAGTTTTTCGAATCTGACATCTTGGGTAACTGATGATTCTAGCACAACTGAAGAGAAAAATCAGGGACCGCATCTACTGTTACCTCCCTCTGCCCGATTATTACGGGGGGGATTTTAAGCGAATTTATAGCTTCCTCCAACAGAGTTGCCATTGGAGCAGAGAACAAATCCAAGCATATAAACTGGAACAAATCAGGGCGCTTCTGTCTTTTGCCCAAGAAAATGTCCCCTACTACCGTGACCTCTTCAAAACGATTGGACTCGACAGCAGGGACATCAAGAGCTTAGAAGACTTCTCTCAGATCCCTATCTTGAGCAGGAAAACGTTACAGGACAATCTCGAACAGCTCAAGGCTTCCAATTTCAAATCCTATATGCCCCTGCGAACGCAAACTTCAGGGACCACGTCGCAGATGACACTTCTCTACCGCAGTCAATACCACGAAGCCTTTCGCAAAGCTGTAGTGTGGAGATTTCACAGTCAGCATGGTCACAACTTCCGCGACCGCTGGGTAAATATAGCCTGCCGCAGCTTTGACCCAAAATCGCCTGTCTGCGAGTATAATCGCTTGGAGAACTGTCTTCTAATCAACACTTATCATATTATCAGAGGATGTCGTGATGAGATCCTCGAAGCAATTCGAGATTTCCAGCCCACGATGATCTGGACTCATCCCAGCCCGCTGGGAATCCTTGCGGATTATGCCATATCAAAGGGGATTCAGCCAATAAGAGTGCCGGTGATCGCCACTTTTGCGGAGAAGATGTATCCCCATATCCGGAAGGTTCTTCGGGAGGTTTTCCCCGGCAAGTACATCGATTACTTTGCCAACCGGGAGAACAGTTTTGCTTCCTGGGGCAACTCAGATGACAGATTTTATGAAGTCTCAGAGTACTGTCATATGGAGGTTGCTCACCGATGGTCGGATGGCGTGACCGGCGACCTGATAACCACCAGCCTGCATAACTACGCTGTCCCGCTGATACGATACGATCCCGGCGATATTGTCAAATGGTGCGGCTATCAGAATGATAACACCCCCTACCCCATGGTCGAACTACTCGGAGGACGCGGTAAGGATGTACTCGTCACTCATGATGGTCTGACGGTGCCTTACTTCCTGGCCTACATCGACGCCAAGAATTTCAACAAGCTGAGAAAATATCAGATCGAGCAAGTTGCCTTTGACGAGATCATCCTGAGGGTAGTTCCCAAGGATAACTACATCCGTCAACAGGATGAGCCACTCCTCCTGAGGTATGCTTCAGAGTCCCTTGCCAACAAGTTTAGAATACGACTTGAGTACGTGGATGATATCCCCCTGACCGACGGTGGCAAATATCGCCCGGTAATATCGCAACTCGCAGTCGAGTACTTTGATAGAAAGCATAATTGACGTCAGTTAGAGTCTATCGGAAGCCCTGGTTGACACAAACCTTGTCTGCAAAGAATCGCGGTTGTGAATTGACATGCAAACGGTTTCAATCAGATTGTTGGACTGGCAACCTGCGACATTGACCGATGGGCCAGTAAATAAATGGCGTTAGGAGGAACAACAATGAAAATAGTCTATGTGCTCCTTTTATCGTTGTTGTCCTTGACACCTCTTCAAGCACAGAATAAGGGCAGGCTTGACAAGGAAGTCTCGCCAAGCCCCAAAACACCAGCAGATACCGCAGCTATCCAAAAACGAATCGAAGCCCATTCTGAAGCGGGCATAAATTCCAAATGGCGTTCGGTAAGAGACTCTGTGTTTTACACCAAGTACAATAAGTACGGTGATCTGAAGGACGACGACCCGGAATACAACCCGAAAAGGCCTTGGTGGTTGGTTGCTCTTAAGGTCACCGGTGCTAACGTTGTTACAACAACTGCTGACCGGTATGTTTTGCGGTATGATTATGCGAGGGTCGGATTCCAATCATGGAATCATAATCTAAAAACCGGGTGGGAATGGGACGTAGACAGATTCGGCATGAATTTTTTCTTTCATCCTTATTCAGGAGCGGGTTATTTCAACTCGGCCCTTTCCAGTGGATATAGCTACTACCAAGCAATCCCCTTTGCAATTGGCGGCAGTTTGATGTATGAGTATTTTGGAGAGACTACTCTCCCAGCGATTAACGATGTTATCAATACGCCCATTAGCGGCGCGTTCTTTGGAGAAATACTCTACCGGCTGAGTTCGAACATTCTGGACGACAGAGCTACCGGCAAAAGGAGATTTTTTCGAGAGTTAGCGGCTGCAGCGATAAATCCTACGAGGGCTTTCTTCAGGCTTACGTCGGGGAGGGTTTCCAGACGTACCTCGAAAGAGATATATCAGAAAGAACCACTTAACGCGACCTTGTCCACCGGATTTCGCAAAATGAATCATGGATCAAGTTTCGGAACGGGATCTGTCAGCGCCACATTCAACCTTCATGTTGATTATGGCAATCCGTTTGAGAAAAGGTCTCGGAAGCCCTTTGATTACTTCAAAATGCGGACAGATCTAAATTTCGGAGTGGGAAGAAAAATCCTGGACAACATAACCGGCTATGGATTGTTATCTGGCAAGAATGTCCAATATGGACCTTTGGAGATGTTGGTGGGACTGTTTCAGCATTACGACTACTGGGACAACAGGACCTTCGAACTGGGCACAATCGCCTTCGGTGGTGGTGTGGTTTCTAAATTGCCTCTAATCATGAAGTCTAATCTTTACACAAGTCTCTATCTCGGCGTTGTGCCTCTAGCTGGAAACAGCACCCAGTACGGACCTGATGTTTCTGAAGTAAGAGACTATAATTATGGCGGCGGGTTGGGAGGGAAGCTCGAGAGCACTATGGAGCTCGGAAGATGGGCAAGTGCCACATTCATAGGTTACTATTATTGGATTCATACCTATGTCGGACATAAAGGGGACCATTACATTGCGATAATCAGGCCACGAATCGAACTCAGATTCGTAAACAATCTAAGCTTGGGATTTGAGCATTTGGTATACTATAGTGACAGATACCCGGATGATTTTCAGGCTATTCATTTCGTACGAACCGAGCAGAGAATATTCTTGAAGGTCTTTTTCGAACAGTTCAGGCGCAAAGATTAAGCTGCGCTTACCAAGTATTCGTACGACAGGGTGAGAGAAAGGTTGAACACAATGCGATATAGAATTCTCCTATCGCTCTTACTCTTACTGATCTGTGAGTCTTCTCTGCTTGCACAAAACCAATACAATATCTCCCAGTTTACCCACGAAACTCTTGACTTCGTCAAACAGCCGGGCAAATGGCGAGGCAACGACTGGCTCAAACTCGGGGCAATAACCGCGGTGACCGTTTTGGTGATGCAGGTTGATCAACCGGTCCGCGACGCTGTCCTCAGAGGCCAAGAAAGATATTACCACAGCATTCCGATTGAGGCCGGCAGAATCTGGGGAGAATGGTATACCCCCCCTGTCATCGCCGGCGCGTTTGGTTTGCATGGATGGCTGGCGCATAATGCTTCTTCAAAGAAAATTGGTTTTGAAATGGTGCAAGCCTCAGTGTATTCCGAGGCAGTCACCCAGACACTAAAAATCGTCTTTGGCAGAGCAAGACCGTATGAGAACAAAGGCGCATTCTATTTTCATCCGTTCAACATTTCTGATTTTGGCTTTCATTCGCTCCCCGGAGGGCATAACACCAATGGTTGGGCAATGTCGACCGTTCTTTCGAGAAATGCACATTCAAATGCTCTGAAGATTCTCGCCTATGTACCCGCAGCACTCACATTTATCTCCCGAGTCTATCAGGATCAACACTGGACATCTGATGATCTTCTCGGCGCCACAATCGGTTACGTCGTTGGTAGCTGGGTTGTAAATCTTCATGCGAAAAAGGAATCGGCGGTGAATGTGTCTGCAATCTATCCATTCACTGTCAGTATTAGATTCTGATCGTTCGGTAGCCTACGCAAAGCGCGGCGTCAGATAAGCTACAGAAAAATGTGTCAAGACCACAAGGGGTTTTGATCTACACAACTCGTGCTCATGTTTCCGCTGCTGCCGTAAGGCAGGTGCAGGCGGCGATTGGCCTGTCACCAATTGCGTTTTTTCTTGACGATCATTGTCCCGTCGCGCTTCTTTCCCGCGAAGCGATACGTTTGAACGAACGGAAGGCAAAATGAGGTATGTCGATCTGCGGTCGGATACGGTAACCAAACCGTCCGAGGAGATGCGTCGAGCTATTGCCGATGCCGAGGTGGGGGATGATGTATTTAATGATGACCCAACCGTGATGCGGCTGGAGAAAATGACCGCGGAAATGTTTGGCC
>CAIVAP010000038.1 GCA_903903945.1 uncultured bacterium
AGCCGGTTATTGCAATGTAGAGGGAGAAGCCACCTCTGATACGCGGGGGTGGCTTCAGCTATTATGGCAACTTATCGCAAACGCAAACTGAAGGAAGAACTCAGAAGCACCTGGTTTATTCCTCTGCGTCTGTCAATCTTCCTGCTCGTTTTTGGTGCGGTAGTGCTTTCGGAAGCCGGTCAGTCGGGAATCTTTCAGCCGTTTCTCTACTATTCTATCGCTACACTGGTCTTCCTTCTCGTAATCGAATTTGACATCCGCATAATCAAGCCACAATTCCTGAGCTTGATCATCTTTGCGCACATTGTTCTTGAACTCACTGCCGAAGGCGCCATTATCCGAGGCGCCGGGCATTTGACCTCACAATACTCGGTTCTATTCCTATTAAGTATCATCTCAGCCAGTCTGGTGTACCGTCTTGCCGGGACGCTCTCCGTGGCCACATTGGCTGCGCTGATCTACGCTTTCACCTCGACTACTCACGGAATATCCGGCGGCTTCTTCGACCTGCAGCAATTCCGACAGACGTACCAGGTTAACGACGAAATCTTTTACGCCGTCTTCCTGCATGTCTGCACCTTCTATCTCGTCGCGTTCATCTCCGGATTTCTCGCGGCCAAACTGCGCGTCAAAGAAGGTGAACTGTCGCACACGTCCGAGAAGCTGGAACGCGTACAACTTGACACCGACGACATCCTCCACAATCTCCATTCCGGTCTGATTACCGTCGACAATCGTGGCCGAATCGTCTATTTCAACCGCGCTGCTGAAGCCATTCTGGGAATTAGCCAGAAGGAGGTCAAAGGACAGAGTTTCCTCGAAGTGTTCAACCAACGGATGCCCGAATTCTGTGAGCGCGTATTGTCGGTACTCAAGCTGGCTAGGCCAAATCTCCGCTCCGAGACGCAGATTATTGGCCGGGACGGCAGGACCATCCCATTGGGTCTGACAACTTCCATTCTGGGTGATGAACGGATCGGAATTCGTGGCGTTATCGCCATCTTCCAGGATTTGACCTTGGCTAAACAGATGGAACAGGCATTGATGAAAGCCGACCGCTTGGCTGCAGTTGGCGAGTTGTCGGCGCGTATCGCCCACGAAATCCGTAATCCGCTGGCATCCATCTCCGGTTCAGTCGAAGTACTCAAAAACGAAATCGAATTGACCGGCGAGAATGCGAGGCTGATGGAACTGATCGTAAAAGAGTCGGAGCGGCTCTCCCGCGTGTTGAACGACTTTCTGGTTTATGCCCGCACGGCGCCAACCCACACGACCAAAGTCGAATTGGTTTCGGTGGTCGGAGAGACAATCGAACTGCTCAAACATAACTCCGCCTTACCCAAAACCGTCACCATCAATTTCGAAACCGAGCAATCAACCGTATACATCGTCGCGGATGAAGATCAAGTACGGCAGATTATGATCAACGTTGTTAACAATGCTATCGAAGCCGTGGATGAAAACAGCGGCGCCATCCGAGTCCAAATCGTTTCCCCTGAGGGTAGGCCCGGCGTCTCCAACACCGAGTGGGTCTGTCTGCAAATAGCCGACAATGGCTGCGGCTTTTCCGGCGAATACAAGGACAAAATCTTCGAGCCCTTTTTCTCCCGCAAGAAAGGCGGCACCGGTCTGGGACTGGCAATAGTGAAACGCTGCCTTGACACTATTGACGCTCGAATCGAAGTGGAATCGACGCCAAACCACGGAACAACCTTTACCCTTCTCTTTAAGAAGTATCTGATTCCGCGCGATAGCGAAAGAATGGCCATTCCCGCTTTGAATCCGCCGACCGAAAAATCCCTCACCTAATCGATTGCCACCGACTCGCCCAAAGGATTCTCGCTTCCGACTACTGAATGGCAAGGCAACCCCCCCGAATCAGACCTTCCCCTGCGTATAGTCAGAGTGATAATGAACAGAAACCACCTCGCCGATGACCCCCCCTATCTACTTCAGCACTCTACCAATCCGGTTGATTGGTATCCTTGGGGAGCGGAAGCCCTGAACAAGGCAAAGGTCGAGAACAAACCAATCTTCCTCTCGATCGGCTATTCGGCCTGCCATTGGTGCCATGTCATGGAGCGCGAGTCGTTTGAGAACGTCAGCATCGCTGCGATCATGAACCGGCATTTCGTCAATATCAAGGTAGACCGCGAAGAGCGCCCTGATCTTGATGACTTCTTCATGACATTTGTGCAGTTGACGACCGGTGGGGGTGGTTGGCCAATGTCGGTTTTTCTTACTCCCGATGGGAAACCCTTCTTCGGGGGTACCTACTTTCCCGCCCCCAAGGACGCCTATGGCAGACGCGGATTTCCGTTTATCTTGAAAGCTGTTGCCCAGACCTGGGAACAGCAGCAACAACAGGTTCGCGAGAGTTCGACGTCGCTGCCAGCCGAGTTGCAGGCAAATTTTGCCAAGACCGGTCACAGCGCCATACAGCGCACCACGCCATACTCCGCCGGCATTGTGATGTAAATGATCGCCGAGAGCACGATTACCCGGCGCGGCACACTGCGCTCGGAGGTCGGCATCAACACGGACCCGCCATATCGAGTTGCTTCGCAAGCGGGGTATCGCGGTAAGGATCGACATTTGCTGATGCTTTCTGCTTGACATTTGGTGACCATCTTCTATACTGTCTATAAATATACCCGTCTTAGCAAGAGAAGCTCTTCCGTGAATATGCGGGATTTTTCAGTGCCAGAACTGCGAAAGGAGACAGAATCTATGCACCGCTCTCTACAAATTATCCTACTACTTGTTTGCCTTGCCACAACGGCTCTTGCCGACGTGCCACGCACGATCTCTTATCAAGGCCGCCTGACCTACAGCGGCATCCCCGTCAGTGGCGTGAAGAACGTCATGTTCACCATCTACAACGGCGGTGGAACCCCGGTCTGGAATTCCGGCAACGTCAATGTGACATTCACTGACGGTCTTTTCACAGTAGAACTCGGACAATCGCCTCAACCGCCTCTGTTTGCCGAATGGTGGGCTTCGGATACTGCCACGTCGCTCGGTGTCACTATCGCACCCAATCCGGAGCTATCCCCACGTCTTCGATTCAAAACAACTCCCTACGCCATGCATGCCATGACGGCAGAGCGAGCCAACTCCGGAGCCGGCTGGCTGCGGTACAACGGGCTGCTATTTCTGGAAGATCAGGAGGATTCCATCGGCATTGGCACTATGACCACGCACGCCAAGGTCGGAATCTCAGTTCTGGGCAATCAGTCAGGTTTGCGGATCAACTCCAGCAGTACTGACCTATTTAGCCCTGCCTTAGAGCTGAGATCCCAGGCCACGACCGCTGCCATCTTCCGGGTCGGATCATGGTATGATGCTGTCGCATCGCCACGGCCTGCCATCTACTGCGTGTCTGATGGGGGCAATGCCAACGCAGGCATTTTCAGTTCCCACAACACTAGTTATCCGGCGCTGATTGCGGAAAGTTTTGGTGTGGGCAGTGCGATCGGAGCCAGTGCCCAAAACTACTGCCTTTATGCCCAGGGCGGCAAGGGTATCCGCGCAACTGCCGACAGCGCTACAGCCATTAGAGCCGAGAGCTACTTTGGTGATTATGCTGCCACCGTCATCTCCTCAGCATACATCGGCTCAGCGGTTAATGACCATATTGCGGTCTCTGGCTACGCCCGTCCTGCCGACTACTACGGTGTCGGCGGCAGGTTCGAAGGTGGATTCCAGGGCATCGTGGGCGTTGTGTATCCCGACCTGAGCGGGAGTCACGCGTACTATGGCGTCGCAGGAGAGGCGTCTGGTGGCAACGGCTCCAACTTCGGTGTCAAGGGCTATGCCTCCGGAGCAGGCACCAATTATGGCATCTACGGCGCTGCCCTCTTCGGCGCTCCCAACTGGGCCGGCTATTTCGATGGCAATATCAGAGTCACTGGCAGCGTGGTCAAATCTGCGGGTTCGGTCTCCATTGACCATCCCTCCGATCCTGACAACAAGTTCCTCCAGCAGTCAGAGATTGTGTCCGATAATCTCAAAGCCGTCTATGACGGCAATGTCACTCTTGACGGCAGCGGTTCGGCAGTGGTTCAACTCCCCGATTATCTTGAATCCTTCTGTGGCGAGTTCCGCTACCAACTGACTTGCATTGGTGGTTATGCGCCTGTCTATGTTGCTTCCAAGGTTGCCAACTCGCGATTTACGATTGCCGGCGGCTCTCCCGGTTTGGAAGTCTCCTGGCAGATCACTGGCATTCGCAAAGATAAATACGCACTGGCAAATCCACTCGAAGTTGAGAAGAAGAAGACCGTATCCGAGCAAGGCAAATACCTGCATCCTGAATTGTATGGATTCAGCGACGACAGGAGTCTGAGCCCGAACCCTGATCGTGATCCGTCAGTGAAAGCCAAAAACGATGCTATCCGCGAGGCTTCAGCCGCGCTCGCCAAACCGAGCACACCGCCGAAGCAACCGGTCATGATGGAAAAGAAGTAGTCTTAAGTCACGCCTACTCGGTGCGTGACATGCCATGCAAACTCGCGCCGTCAGAAACCCTTTCCTGGCGGCGCCTGCTCACCAAGGACAAGGCCAGAACCGCGTTGACACAATCGCTTCCTCTGCCGATATTATCATCGTGAACGACCGCCCTTTGCCGAATGGCTTGCCGAACGTTACCTTGAAACGTCTATATACTCGTCGTCTAAATACTGAAGGAGAAATATAACATGTCTCGTTACTATATGATCCTCTTGGCGTTGCTTCTTGCAGTTTCCACGCTCTTTGCCGACGTGCCCCGCACAATCTCTTACCAAGGTCGCCTAACCGACAGCGGCGTGCCGATCAGTGGTATCAGGGGCGTTTCCTTCAAGATTTATGACGGAAGCGGAAACCCCATTTGGATGTCCGGCATCGTCAATGTCAACTTCAACGAAGGCCTCTTCACGGTCGAGCTTGGGCAATCACCGCAGACTCCTCTTCCTGTTGATATCTGGCCATCCGACACAGCGATAACACTCGGTGTTACTATTTCACCTAATCCGGAGCTGACGCCGCGCCTGCATTTCAAAACGGTCCCCTTCGCCATCCACGCTTTAACCGCCGAATGGGCCGCCTCGTCCAACGGCTGGATGCATGGCAATGGCCTGATGTATTTGCAGAATCCAAGCGACTCCGTCGCCTTGGGCACCACGAGCCCGCAAGCCAAGGTTGGAATCTCCGCTCTGGGTAACCAGACAGGGTTGCGGATCAACTCCTCCAGTAATTTCTTTTTGTATCCCGCCATGGAAGTGAGATCCGAGACCATGACTGGTGCCATTTTTCGACAGGGATATTCAGACTGGTTTCCCGGGGCAGCCTTCCCAGCAGTATGTGCCATATCTACCCAAGAGGACGGTTCAGCCGGGTGGTTCTCGGGCAAGTCAAACACATGCGCAACCATCTATGTGGATGCAACGGCAAACGCCAGCGGCATTATGACCTGGTGCCCTAATAGCTACGGCCTCGATGCCAGGCTCGGCAAGGGTATCCGCGCCATCGCCGACAGCGCGACGGCGATCAGAGCTGAAAGCAACTTCGGTAGTGGCGCGGCTGCAGTCCTCTCGTCGGTCTACACGGGCACCGCAACCCATGACCACGTGGCCGTCTCCGGCTACTCCCGACCCGGCGACTATTACGGGATTGGCGGCAGATTCGAGGGTGGTTACAGGGGCGTCTTGGGCTACGTATATCCTGACGCAAGCGGATACAAGTCGTACGTCGGCGTTGCTGGAGAGGTAGCCGGCGGCATCGGGTCCAACTATGGCGTCTATGGGAATGCCTATGGAGGAGTGACCAATTACGGTGTCTACGGTACCGCTTCCGGTGGCACAACCAACTGGGCCGGCTACTTCGGCGGCGATGTCAATATCACCGGCAACATCGTCAAAGCGGCAAGCACCCTCGCCATCGACCATCCGATCGATCCCGACAACAAGCTCCTCCAACAGTCAGAGATCGTGTCCGACAATCTCAAAGCCGTCTATGACGGCAATGCCACTCTTGACGGCAACGGTTCGGCAGTGGTTCAACTCCCCGATTATCTCGAATCCTTTTGTGGCGATTTCCGGTACCAACTGACCTGCGTCGGCGGATATGCACCGGTCTATGTGTCGTCGGAAATTGCAGGCAACCAGTTTGTTATTGCCGGCGGCAAAGACGGTCTCAAGGTCTCCTGGCAAATCACCGGTATTCGCAATGACAAGTATGCACAGGCGAACCCGTTGGAGGTCGAGAAGAAGAAAACCGCTTCCGAGCACGGCAAGTACCTGCATCCGGAATTATATGGCTACAGCGTCGATAGAAGTCTCAGCCCAAATCCCGATCGTGATCCGTCAGTGAAAGCCAAAAACGATGCTATCCGCGAGGCTTCAGCCGCGCTCGCCAAACCGAGCACACCGCCGAAGCAACCGGTTATGATGGAGAAAAAGTAGCTCAATAGGCGTCCGCCTGCAGCACAATCGTCCCGGTTGTGTCTGCACGTAACGTTAAGTCGGTTATGTATCGTCCACAGACGCTAAAACAAAAGAACCCCGGTGACTCCGGAGCCGCCAGCCATACACGTCTGGCGGCTAACCCACGGTAGGCGAGACGACTGTCGCGCTTTGAACAGTCCTTTTGAGAAGGGCTGGCCACGGTTAAAAGTGGCGCATTCTTGTCGTCGATTTTGGTGTTAAACTCTTGACTTCAAATTGAGGGGGCACAATATTCGTCTGGCGCACTCCGGGAGGGATGTTTGTGCTCAGGCATAGTGATGATAAGCCACAGCTTATTAGGCAGTTAGCGCTCTTCGGAGTGATTCCGGTATTGATGGCGGTCGGCCCGCTCGTCGGGTTTGCAATCGGCAAATCGCTTGACGGTTGGCTCAGCACCGAACCATTCTTGATGGTTCTTTTTATTGGACTGGGATTTGCCGCTTCCGGCAAAGAAGTCTATGATTTGATTCGTAAGGTCAGTAAGGATTTGTAACTTTTTTCACAAACGATGGGTTTAGAGTTTATTACACGCATCATCAGAACCACTGCGGTACTCGCATTGATCGTGGCGCTTTATCTGACCATGTATTACTCGGGCAAAGTGGCGCTCGGATTTCTAATCGGCGTGGCCTGGAGTCTGACTAACCTGTATTTCATCAAGGGTATGGTCATCGAGTTGATCACGCCGAACGAGACTCGCAAAGACGTGGCGATTGTGCTTGGTCTCATCAAATTCCCCGTTCTGTATGTCGGCGGTTATCTTATAGTCGCATCCGGCTATTTCTCGGTCTATTCTCTGCTTGCCGGTTTTTCAATTATTTTCCCGATTGCCTTGTTGAAGGTATTGGGCAGAGTGATATTACGAATGGATGTATTTGGCTTCGAAAAGAAACACGCTGAGGGTGTCCATTGATTCTTGAGCGCTTGACTTTCCCCATTCTCACGATGGTCGAAGGGGCGGGACACGCCGCCGATACGGTGACGCACGCCGCTGAACATGGCGAATCATCTGCGCCGGAACTTCCCAATATCCTGCAGATGCTCTATCTCGGTTTTGGCGATGCCTTCAAGAACCTGTATCACTGGGAAAATATTTTCTTTGCATTCGCAGTACTGGCCTTTCTGTGCATCGTTTCGCTGAGAATCTACGCCAAACGTCAACCTATGCCGGACAAGCTGCAAAACCTTGCGGAAATGATTGTCGAAGCTCTCGACAACTTCTTCGCTAGCATTCTCGGACACCACGCACGAAGATACACGCCATTCCTCGGCACGCTGTTCATCTATATCTTACTGATGAACTGGATAGGAATGATTCCCTTCTTGAAATCCCCCAGCTCCTACGCAACGATTCCGGTATCGCTGGCGCTGATCGTCTTTATATATGTGCAGTACACGGGCTTTCGTCGCCTCGGCGTCGGAGGTTGGGTCTTTCACATAATGGGCTCGCCCAAAGACGCTGTCAGTTGGGCGCTGGTGCCACTGAATTTGCCGATTCACTTGATCGGCGAACTGGCAAAGCCGTTGTCGCTCTCTTTGCGTCTGTTCGGCAATATCACCGGCGAGGATGTTCTGATCGCCGCCTTTACCGGCCTTGGTGTGATGGTGCTCTCCTTTGCTCATCTACCGATCGGAATTCCGTTACAACTGCCGTTCTATTTCCTTGGTCTATTGATGTCAACAATACAGGCCCTCGTGTTTACTTCACTGGCGACCATCTACATTTCGATGATGCTCCCGCACGAGGAACATGGTGAAGAACATTAGTCGTTTAACAAATATCTCGCAGGAGGAAACATGGATTACAAATTTGCGTTAGCGTTATCGCTGCCGATTGCAATCGGTCTGGCGGCAATCGGCTCCGGCTTCGGTTTGGGTCGGGCGGTTGGTCAAGCGATGGAAGCCATCGGCCGTCAGCCGGAAGCTGCCGCGAAGATTCAGGTAGCCATGATCATTGGTAGCGCCTTCATCGAAGCGCTCACCATTTACGCGCTGGTTGCCTTCTTCATTTTGATGGGCAAGATCGGCTAAATCACGATATCGCGGGCGGATCAACAATGC
>CAIVAP010000039.1 GCA_903903945.1 uncultured bacterium
CTACGACGTCCATAATGGCGCATTTGACAATTTGCAGCGCACTCAGGACAACTCCGTTGTATTCAATCTCGCCGGCCCGATACCAATGCTGCAAAGCAACAAGGGCAGCTTCTTCAACTCGGTTGAATATGCCCATAACGGTGGTTACTTGCCACATAACCGTTCGGTCAATTGGACCGTCACGTCCAAACTCGCTCTCCAACCCTTGCGGCAGTTCAAGCTGACGTTTTCGTCCAGCTACTTCAAGCAGGAAACGCAGCAGTATCAGCATCGCGATGTCAATGGAAGATCATACGATTTTGCCCTTACGAATTCCGGTCTGAGCAAGGGTCACGCGTTTCGATTCGGTTCCAAAGCCACATGGCAATTGTCGAATGCCTCGATCATGACTCTCAAAGCAGGTCATTTCGAAACCGAGAGCAAGATAGCTCCTGACAGACTGTTTGACGTCTACTGGGATCAGTGGCCCGGCTATTCTGTCGATCCCAACACCGGGAAATACAACGGCACGGTTCAGGACAACTACTTGGTGGATTCGACATACCAATACACCGATTTCATCAGCAGTGGTAAATTCTATCCCTACTATCTTGATCGCATGTCGTCCTACAACTCAGCCGGTTTTGATTTGATGTCGCAGGTCAACAAGTACCATCTGATCACTTTCGGTGGTGAGTATCGCAAGAACAAGCTCTCCTGGGACAACAAGCAGTTCTTTAACACCAGACCATACGGAGAGAAGTATGATGTCGGTCCGGCCTATGCTTCTGCTTACGTTCAGGATAAGATCGAACTCGGTTATATGATTATCAACGCCGGCTGGCGTGTCGATTATCTTAATGCCAAGATCAACTACTGGGATGATGTGGCCAAGAAAAGCAAATTGCTGAGTTCCAAGAGCAAGATGCACTTCTCGCCGCGACTTGGCTTCTCGCATCCTGTCTCCGACAAGACGCTGTTCCACGCGAACTACGGCTACTACTATCAGGTGCCGCGCTATCCCTATATGTTTACCAACCTGCAGGGCGACCTGTCGACGGGCTACCCGATCGTCGGCAATCCCGATATGGAACCGGAGAAGACGATCTCCTACGAGTTCGGTGTAACCCAGCAAGTTGCCGAGAATACGCGCTTAACCGCAACTACTTACTATAAAGATATTTCTAACCTTGTATCAAGCCGGCTGGTCGTTTATCCCAGCGGCTCATATACGCTCTATTACAACGGTGATTATGGCTCAGTGAAAGGCCTTGATCTGGCCCTGACCAAGAGAAGTGGCTCGCGGCTATCCGGAACCGCCAACTATTCCTATATGATTGCCGAGGGCAATTCATCCGACGCCAACGAGTTTTACTACCACTACTTCACCGTTAGTGACGATGCGCCACCAATACCGGTGCAGAAATATCCGCTGTCGTTCGATCAGCGGCATTCGTTTTCGCTGGACGTAGATTTCCGCTTCGGCCACGGGGACCATCCGCGGCTCTTTGGTTACCAACTGCCTGGAGCATGGGGGATCAACGCACTCTTCACTTATGGTAGCGGGCTGCCTTA
>CAIVAP010000040.1 GCA_903903945.1 uncultured bacterium
ACCAGACCAAATTCATGTAAAGCCGGACGAAGCAGATATGCGGCGACAAAAAAGAGGAGACTTGCGTGATAATCCATAATCGCCATTAGCAAGCCGACTGCCGACAGGCCACAGGCCGAAAAGAATATTATGTCTCGCTTAGGCATAATCTTTATCCTCTAGGGCAAAGAGTTCTTCAACGGTCGTCTCGAGTTTTCTTGCCAGAAGCAAGGCTAGCTTCACCGATGGAGCGTAGTCGCCTCGCTCGATCGACACGATCGTCTGCCGGGAGACGTTGACCATATCTGCCAACTGTTGCTGGCTTAGTTCGCCTCTATCGAATCTGAACTTCCGCAGATAAGTTCTCATCTCAATTCTCAAGCAGCCTTTCTTATTCCATTCTTCGGCTAATGTACAGTATACCTTACATCATGTCAAGTAGATTATTCATTATGTTAATAAACATTTACAATCAAAACCACCGTAGCACAGGTTGACTTCGGATAAGGTAATGATATATATTGAGTTACTAGCGAAAGCGCTTCAGGGAATCATAGCCAATGATCTTGTGCGTCAGTTTGGCCGCTACGAAGTCAGAAGCATGATTGCCCTCGATCGGGGACAACTCCACAACATCGAAACTGACGAGATGGCATTTTGTGATGACTTTTCTCAACAGTTCGAGAACTGGATACCACGTTAGCCCCCCCGGCTCCGGCGTACCCGTGGCAGGAAGAAGTGACGGATCAAAGGCATCCAGATCAAACGTAAGATAGACATCGCCGGAGAGCTGCTCGACCAATTCGTCGACCCAGCGCGGATTTCGGTAAGCGTTGCCGGCGGAACAAATGGAAACCTGCTCGGCTTTGATGTAGTCGTTTTCTTCGGACGAAAAGTTGCGGACACCAACCCCGAAGGTCTTCTTCGTGAGTTCCCTAATGCGGCGCATCACCGCTGCATGACTGAATTGTTCGCCAAGATAACCGTCACGCAGATCGGCGTGGGCATCAAGCTGCAACACAGTCAGGTCAGGATACTTTTCTAGGCAGGCGCGCACGGCGCCAAAGCTAATCGAGTGCTCGCCGCCGAGCATACCCACAACCTTGCCCTGTTGCACCAACTCATGACAACTCTTATAGACAATCTCGTTTTGTGCCTTCGCACCCACAGAGGTGATCTCTACTGAAGGCGCTGTGTGGATGCCGATAAGGTACGGCTCGCAGCCAAGCTCATCGTCGAAGAGTTCCACTTCCTGCGACGCCGCAATAATCGCTGCCGGAGCATATTGAGTCCCCTTGCCGTAGGTGGCCGTCTCTTCGTAAGGAACCGGCAGAATCACATAGGGCGATGTCGCAAGCTGCGAGTTCTCGGCGGGTATTCCCATAAAATTGCGTGGCGGCATCGATTAGCTCTCCGCGTTTTGGTGCTGTCCTACTATATGCCAACAGCGACCGACATGCAAACAAATACTGCTCGCCGAACTCAAGGGCAGCTTGCACATGGAGCTATTCAGCCTGCAAGAGTGTTGTCTCTGAATAGAGTACACCGGCCTATCGACAGAGACGATTCGCCAACAGGTGCAAGAACAACCCCACATCAGTGACAATTCCGACGGTCTGGGATGAGCCACGGTCGGAAAGCTTCGTAACCACCGACGGGTTGATATCGACGCAGATCGTCTTGACCCAGGCGGGGAGCATGTTACCGGTAGCGATGGAATGTAACATTGTTGAGAGCATGAGCACGATCTCCGCGCCTTTGATCTGTTGGGCGTACGCTGCCTGAGCGGTATTCATATCGGTGACGGTTTCTGGCAGAGGCCCGTCATCGCGCAGCGAACCGGCCAGCACGAACGGAATATTGTGCTTGACGCACTCGTACATTATGCCTGATTTGAGAATCTTCTTGCGGACAGCTTTTTTGATGCCACCTGCCTTATTGACGGCATTGATTGCGCGCATATGGTTTCGATGCCCCTGATCGACCGGAGTACCAGCAGACGTATCTATTCCCAAGGATGTGCCGAAGAGAGCATTCTCGATATCGTGGACGGCCAGAGCGTTGCCGGTCAGCAACCCGTCGATGTATCCGCCCCGGATCATGCGGCAGAGCGAATCGACTGCGCCGGTGTGTATGACAACCGGTCCGGCGACCACCAGAAGTCTGCCTTTGCGGTTTCTGATTTGCTCGGCTACTTTCTCGACGGCGATTGAGACTCTCTTCTCAGACGAGACTTCGTTGGACATGAAAGCGAACTCATCGCGTTCCCGGTCCTTGAACTCTGGATGCACTCTGATGCCGTCCAGCCCGCAGACAACGCGATCTCCCCGGCAAACCTCACGGAGTTTCTTGACAACCGCTTTGCCGCCGTCAACAACGATAACACCATCCATCCGCTGATTACCGACCTCGATCCACGTGCCATTTAGTCGAATTTCGGTACGGTAATTGGTCGTGGAATAGAAATCATCGGGTACCGTTCGGTCCTTGGTCGACGATTTCGTCCGTACCGCGCTTTCGCTCACCACGAAACATCCGCGCTCAGAAAGAACATTCAGAATCAGAGCGAGCCGTTCTTTCGAAGGCGCCGAGACCCTGACTCGCGCCAGAGAGACTTCGGTATTGGTTCGGCCAATGACGAAATCTCTGATTTCGAATCTACCCCCGGAGCCGATAATCAGATCGAAGACATCCCTGAGCAAGTCGGAGTCGACGATGTGCCCCTCGATTTGGACTAGAGCTTCGGCGTTGCTGTCTGGCATTCCCTTCATATCTTCCTCTAAAGGTGGTTATCGACCCGCCGACCGCAGAAATTAGCTTGACAAACTGTGACTGAGAGTCTATCTTTAGCTGTGGAGAGGAGGCTACTCAGGCAGAATGTCATCCTGCTCACCGTCATATCCTCACTTTCAGAGTCAAGCGCTTCCCTCTACAAGACTAACGAGAGGGGATTGTTTGGTTTCATCCGAGAGCGCTGGCAGGAATCCTTTCCTGCCGGATCAGCAAGCTAGTCAAGGTCGTCAGGAAGGGAGAGGTTGTCCCATAAGTTACGCTTTGGGCATACGAGCCAAGTACGGCGTACAATATGTAGGGGTCGCACCTACAAAAAATCTTCAGTCCGTCCGCCAAAACCACGCTTATGGGACAACCTCGGGATTCCTGACGACGCTTGACGAAGAGAGGGTTTTTCAACAGTCCCTAACGAGAGGGGATTGTTTGGTTCGGTATAGTTGATAGAACACTGTTCACATAACCCATTTTCTATAAGGAGTCCAAAGATGAGGTACAAGAGACTGATCGCAGTTTTGCTGGCTGCGGTATTCCTGTTGGGTACCGTGGTCCCGGCAATCGCGGAAGACGGGAGACACCAGAAACTTCTCGAAATGAAACCGAGAGACCATCCATGGCAGGATGACAGCGCACATGGCGGGAGCAACCCGGCGAAGAATCCGCTTGTGTTTGTGATCGGCCCATTGACCTTCAGAGTCGACATCGCAATTCCATTTACACAAAAACCGTCGCTGGCTCCGCTAATGCCTGCGAACAATACGGCAACGCAGAAAAACGTGGAAAAGAGAAAGTAAAATGAGTCAGACAATCGCACAGGAGTTGGTTGCGATACTCATCGAACTGCGTCAGATCGTCGACAGTGGCCGTAATCAGGATGCTTCCAACCGGATGGCTGAGTTAGAGGCAGCCGGCTTTGCTTTCGACAACCCGATTGACGACGCTCGATTTCTTTCTCTCAAAAGCACGATCCAATACCGTCACGCCGATTATGGACTGGCACTTGCGACGGCACAGGAGGGATTAGCTCTGGTGATTACCACCGGAGAGAACGACCTCATTGCCGAGCTTCAATCCACGGCTGCTCAGAGTCTAACGGAACTGGGCAGAGTATGCGAGGCGGAGAGAGTCTATCGCGACCTTGTTTCTACCTACCGTCGTCTGAACAACACGGTGGGCGTTATCAAGAGTCTTAATCGTCTGTCACGCGTCCATTTTATCAGGGGTCAGTATGACAAGGCGGTCGAACGCCTGTTGGAGGCTGGCGACTATGCCGACAGACTTGATGATCGCAAATGGCAGGCGATGATCAAAGGCAACCTTGGTACTATTCTGAATCTTACCGGTGAATTCCACACGGCCGTGGAATTCCTCACGGAATCAGCGGCCTTGAACCGGCTGCTCGACAACCGGCCAAATCTCTGCCGTACTCATCTGTCGCTCGCATTTGCCCAGATGCATTTGCGGCGCTTCGACGCTGCCGAACAGGATTTGGCCACGGCCGAGTCTATGGTCGATGGCCTTGAAGCAGAGAAGGTATCGCTGAATCAATATCGTGCCTCACTGGCGCTGCTGAAATCGAACCCTGCTGAGGCGCTCGGCTACGCACAAAAGGCGCTGCAGCGCGCTCAAGAGGCCGCGCCCGAGAACGCCTCGATCTGTCAGCTCGGAAGGATCATCGCCGAAGCAGAGTATCGGCTTGGTAATCTGAAGGCGGCTCAGAAATCCGCCGGAAAGGCGCTGGAAGTTGCGCGCGCAATGGACCAGAAGGTCGAAGTCGGCGCCTGCCAGCGCGTACTCGCCATGGTGGCACATGATCTTGGCGCTTCGCAGGAAGCCGAGAGCTACTTTGCTGATGCAGTTCTTCAATTCTCTCAGTCGGGTGCCCGCTTTGATCTGGCAATTACCTATCTTGCCTGGTCTCGCATCGCGACCGACCACGCCACATGTTCGGCGTACCGCTTAGAGGCCACGAGGATTCTCTCCTCACTAAAGCTTGACCGTCTCTACCTGCGGCAACCTTCGCGCAAAAGCACGAGTTCCGCCGATGACATCGCGCTGATCGGCAATGACTCGGCCTTTGTCGACCTGGTGAAACAGGCGGGAATATGCGCCGATAGTGATATTCCGGTGTTGTTACTCGGCGAGACCGGAAGCGGTAAGGATCAGTTCGCCCGCTATGTTCATCATCATTCCAGCCGCTGCAAAGGTCCCTTCATTCAGGTGAACTGCGCCGCGATTCCGATTGACCTTGCGGAATCAGAGTTGTTCGGCTTCGAAAAAGGGGCATTTACAGACGCTTTTGAAGCGAAGAAAGGGCTGCTTGAAGCGGCCGATGGAGGTACCCTATTTCTCAATGAGATCGGTGAATTGCCGCTAAAATTACAGGCCAAGTTATTGGCGGCTCTCGAAGAGAAACGTTTCCTCAGGCTGGGCAGCCCAACGGCACGCCACGTCAATTTCCGGTTGATCGCCGCAACCAATGTCGATCTGATGTTGGCAGTCCGCGAAGGAAAATTCCGGGCTGATCTCTACTACCGGCTGGCAGTGATGACGCTGCAGGTTCCGCGACTGGCGGCGCGCTCCGACGATGCTTTCCGTCTCTTCCGGTATTTTATGGAGATTGAACAGATTGACACTGAAGGCGTCACTCCCGCCCTGCTGGCTGCATTACAAGAACGCTGTCGTCGGTATGACTGGCCGGGCAACGTTCGCGAACTCAAGAACTATGTTGAACTCTTTTGCCTGACAGAGCATCGCGATGCCGAGGCGATTTGCCATCGGCTTGTGGCGAGGCTTGAACCGAAGGCCACTGAGACGGCTGAGACCGTCGAGCCTCTCAGCCTGCCTAAGGAATTGGAGCGATTCGAGAAATCCAAGATTCATACGGCGTTAGGGAGTTGCGGTGGTGTAATCAGACGTGCGGCTGGCTTCCTTGGATTGCCGGAGGCGACATTGCGGTCGAAAATGAAGAAATATCGAATGAGTGCCGCGTAGGTTTACACGCGGCACGCGCGAAAACTCGCGGAAGCGGTAAGCGCCTGACAAACAGGCGCTTACGCGACCCGACAACGATGGATCGGCGTCTGGAGCCAGTGAGATTTCGCGTACAAAGTGACAGGTGCGTTTTTTTTTGGACTCCTCAAGTCAAAGGGGGCTGGCACCTTTCTTACTCAACCGATTGAATTCCAATCGATTAGACGATCATTAATATCCAGTGTTCAGAAAGTGGGGTTACCGGCAAGGATGTTGCTCCTGCCATAGACCGTCGCAAAGAGTAGCGGCAGCTCCAACGCGTTTGGGATGGTTCTTTTTCTGGGGGCCACGGGTTGAGGGGATGGTGAATCCGCCTGGTTATGCTCGGCCAGGCGGATTCTCACTTCGGATTGATGATGATTCCGCCGGTGTTGCAGGTCGTGGTTGTCAACGGCAGTGGTCCTCCAGTAGTGATTGATCCCGGGCATGGCGGGTACAACGCAAGTCATTTGCGGTCAGCTGGCCGTGAGCATGGGGAAATAATCGATGCAAAAGATGATTGACAGATTTAGAGTAATTGATTTTCATAAGGTCAGCGCGGGGAGAAGATTCGCACAGCTTAGACAAGACACCGCACGCGCGGTTTATAGGTATATATCGAAGGGAGAGTTGATATGCCACGAAAGTTTTTTCTGCTGATCGTTTTTCTTTGTTGCCTGATCGCTGAGGCAGCATTGGGGCAGGTATCCGAACCGATTCTGGTGGGGTATGGCCGCGACCCGAAGTGGTCACCCGGAGAGACATCCATTTCCCTAATCAGGAACGACAGTCTCTTTGTCACGCGCCTTGATTCAGCCATAGAGACGAAGTTTATCCATTTTGGCCCGATCTTCAAGTACGAGTGGCTGGACGACAGTACTTTAGCCACGCAAGAACGTTATGATATCCCGGTCAAAGATGGACGCATTTTTGTCGAAAAAATCGTCAGAGTATCGATAGCTGGGCAGGCTTCTGAAGTAGCCAAGGACAGTTTTCATACTTCCTCTGGCGAGTCTCGGCGGCTCAATTTGAGCAAGCTCCCTGATGGCACGGTTAGCTACTTTGACAATGCCGTTTCACCAACTGAACCGGTTTCACTTACGGCAAAACAAGTTCCCGAGACTAAGCTTCAATCTCCACAGTCACACCTACTTGTAGGCATAGAACCAGCATTATCCTCTTCGGGGCCGGTATGGTTATTCTACGGCAGCAGAGACAAGGGCAGGCGTGTTACGCTCAGCGAAAACCACTACAATCTGCCGCGCCTAGCACCCTCGCAAGACAGGTTGTTCTGCTGGGCAGAGCGCGGTGACTTAGTTGTTTTTGACACAACCGGGAAGGAACTGTGTAACCTCGGGCGAGTTGACATGGCATCCTGGGACAGTCGGGGTCAGTATATCACCTTCTGTAATACCGAATACTCCGAGTACGACCTGAAGAGCGGAGACGTCTTTGTGGTGAAGTACGACGGCACCGAAAGGCGACAAATAACTTCCACACCTGACGTCATCGAATACGAGCCGGCATTCTCGCCATCGTCGCAATTCATCATGTATCGCGACTACGAGCGCGAAACCATATACGTAATCAGTGTGGAATAGGTGGCTGTCATGTCTAGAAAGATTGGACTTTATCAGTGATGTTTTGCGGCTTGTTGGTTTCGGCCTTGAGGGCCGGACCAATCATTGTCATCGATCCGGGGCATGGCGGACCTGGAGGATCGATGTATGGCGCGAATGGTGACGGGCACGGGGCGGTGGGACAGAATGGTTTGACGGAAGAATGGGTGAATCTCTATGTTGGTCAACAGGTTGTTAACTTTGTCTGGCAATCATGGCCGGCTGCTACCGTGATCCTAACAAGAGACTGTGATACGTGTTACAGGGAACTATGGGACAGAGTGCAAAGGGCAAAAGACGTAGGATCCAATTACTTTCTTTCCATTCACCACCAAAGTTCTGACAGCCACAATGTACAGGGCACTGAAGTCTGGTGGAGCAGTCGGCTTCGTGACGATAGCTCAAATGTGAGGAGCGACTCGGCTCGTGATTCGACCTATGCCAAGAAAGTGCTTCTAAGGATATTCAATGCCTGGGGTGATTCGCTTTACACAAACAGATGCAGAACAAAGAATTTGGGTCACTGGATGCAAGGCTGCGATGAATACGCAATGAACAATGACAGAATCACCGTTGTCAGAAACATAAACCACATGTGTTATGCTGCTCTTTCAGAGGCCTCGTTCATAGACACCTACTCCGAAGAAGCTTTGTTTGCTTCGACGCCATCTCTTCATGCCGCCCTTGAAGCTTGGGGCATCGGCAGTGGCACTCATAGCCACTACTTTAACGCCGGATTCGCGCAAATCAGTAACGTGTTTCTCCCCGCTGATGGGTACCATTTCAATGTGGATGGTGTCTATCTAAGTTCACCAGCAGAAATGTGTTGGGAGGGGGGCGAGCAGCACGAGCTTTCGGCCGAACCGGGATTCTGGCTGGATGGCTGTTCTTACTTTTTCCACCACTGGGCGCATCTTAACGGCAACAACCCGGATCCGAGGTATCCGTTAGATATCTATTACAATAGTAACGTGACTGTCTATGTTCCTCCCACGGAGCCCTACCACATCTACCGCGCCTATTTCACCGGCGGACCCTACTGGTGCAGTATCTATGAGCCATACGGGGGTGGAACTTATCGCATCGGCGATACCCTGCAAATCGGTTACACCTGCTTGCCCGGTATTGATTCCACCAGTCATGTGGACGTGTACCTTGATCGGCATAACGGTCATGATGGTACCGGATATCCGGAGGTAATTGCGCAAAATGTACCGTATCAAGACGGCGTTCGTTGGGTGATCAACGGACCCGAATCCGATAGTTGCTTGATGAAGGTCGCGATCCACGACTTTGTGGGCAATTCCGCCAGCGCCATTTCGGACTATGCTTTCAAAGTCCATTCTTCTTTTTGCACTTCCTGCGGTGATGCCAGTGGCGATGGCAAGATTAATATTGCTGATGCGGTGTTCTTAATCGCTTACATTTTCGCAGGTGGCACACCTCCGGGAGACTGCAATTATCCAAACGGCATGGGGGACGCCAGTGGCGATGGCAAGATCAATATTTCTAATGCGGTGTACGTAATCGCTTACATTTTCGCAGGTGGCGTCACGCCACACTGCCAAGGCATGTAATCCAAATGAGCCATTACCCTGGAAACCTTTAGGCCTTTTCTACAAACCAACGCTCTTGCCTGAACCCCGGACGTCAGCATTGGCTGTAATGCCGATTGCCCTCTGACGCCATTCGCGACAAGAGGACGACAGCCATGATCATTGAAACCACCCAACGCTGCCGGGCGGATTCTCACTTCGGAAATGTATGGCAGCTCGATTACTTCTTTTCTGATTCCTTTGATCGAGTTCACTTCAAAAAGCCCGGCCATCGTTTGATGACCGGGCTTTTGCAATGCTCAAGACAATTGCCGGAAGTTACATCTTCAGATTGATACGGGCGTCCAGAGCGGCGTTGATCCGCGCCAAAGAGTCTTCGAGATGCCCTCTTGTAATCGTGTCGAGCGTGCCTCCAGAGAGTGCATTTCCGATCGCACCCTTGAGCGTGCGGAGATCGACGCGCGCCAGCGTTATCGCGTCCTCGGGAACCGGCAGAGTAGTGTTAGTCACCAAGTCGACCAGAATTTCCAGATGCGCTCTCTGGAGGTTGCGACGCATACCGTCGATGTTCCGACCGGCGATTACTTCCGACCAGATGGCGCGCCTGACATCTTGGAAAACATCTGACATAGTGTAGACATCCTGTCCCTTGTCATAATGCAGCCCAATGTCGTTAAGGCGACCGAGAGTGATCGGATTGTAAATGTGATTGAACGGTGTCCTTTGGATCGAAAGCACTTGATCATGTAATGGATAATCAATTCGCTGTACTGACCACGCTGATCCGGCAAAGTCGGACATTTTCTCGGTCTGTAACTTGTTCAGGAGCCCTGGTGAAAACTTGAAAGCATCAGGTAACCAGATGTTGTCGACAATGAATTTCATCGCCTCGCGCTGCTTTGCGGCGGGAACCGGAAGGAAAGGTAGCCGGCCATTCGGGTCGCCGATGTGATCACGGAAGTTTTGTATTCCGCCGATGAAACGCGCGACGTTGTTGCCTGCCAATCCGAAACTTCCCCAGCCATACGCAAACAAGGTGCGCAGTTTGCGATAGTTCCGCCCCGGTTTTTCATTCTCCTTCTCAATTTTCGACCATAGTTCTTTAGAGAGATCAATCCGACGCTGCCAGAACAAAATCGGGTCGGCGCTCAGGTCACCCTGCGTGACGTACGGGTCAATCGCACGAGAACTATTTCCGAAACAATCTTCATCCGTGCCGTACGCCAACAGTGGCTCGGCTGCGCGTGAAGCAATCTTGTCCAACTCCACTTTCTCACCCTGCGGGTCTTTGGCATCAATTGGCTTGTAGCCGTATTCGATTACCCAGCTATCCCACGGTCCTACTTCAGTATCGAAGAAATTTGGCTGCGGCTGGCCGTCCGCGGCAATATTTGGCGGTGTATACTCCATCACCGTATTGACTACACCGTTTTGGGCGACAAAGGCAGGGTCGCTCAGTTGCGCCTGCGTGTAGACGGTCGAAGCCTTGAAATTGTGGCGCAGTCCCAGAGTATGCCCCACTTCGTGCGCTACCATGTCGTGCAGGTACTGCTTGACATATTTCTTGGTCAATTCCGATTTGTCCTCAAATGAACTACGCGCCTGCAGGATTGCCAGACCGGCTGCTGCCGCCACGGAAGTTTCGACCCCATAATTGCAGACCGTCTCCCAGTTACGATTACCTGTCGGAAGGTCTTCGATTTTCACGTCAAAGGGGCTGCGATCAGCCCCATTCGTCTTGCCAACTGGCTCAAGGAAATTGTCCGCATACGCAAAGATGTTGCGAATAGTGTTGGCGACGATCATGATGTCGGCATCGTAGATCTGACCTGTATAGGGGTTCATACGTGATGGGCCGATCGCTCCATAGGTCTGCGTTGGCCACACTATCCAACGAATGACGTGAAATCTGACGTCAGCCGGGTCCCAGTCGGCGGTGTCCGGCATCTGCTTGACGACGATGGCATTCTTAAAGCCGGCTCCTTCAAAGGCCTTGTTCCACGACAGCACTCCATCGCGTATGTCATCGCGATATTCTTCAGGAGTAGTGTTTTCCAGCCAATAGACGATTGGTTCCTTGGGTTCGCTCAGGGCCGCCGTAGAGTCTTTCTTTTCGAGCTTCCAGCGGTTGACGTAACGAACGTAAGGTGTCTCGGTATCCAGATTTGTATAGTCCTGATAGATCGTCTGAAACATACCGATGCGATCGTCGGCAAGACGCGGACGGTAATTGCCTTCCGGCAACGTCGACAGCGAATAGTGATAGGTCATGAATAAGCTGTAAGGTGACGCCAGCGTCATTCCGGAATTGGGTTTGTCGCTCTTATAATGCAGCACGACATCGATTTCGCTGTTCAGCGGGAACGACTTGATCGTGCCGAAGTTGGAATTCTCGCGGTCGAATCGGAAACCGGTCTTCCCCTCGCTACCAACAAAGTAGTTAATGTTGTCTACATCGGAGACCAGAATACTCGCAGGATCGATCAGAATCACACCGCCGGTGTCGGGCGCGGAGGCGACGATAGTGCTTCCGAAAATCGCCTGGGAGATTGAACGTACAAGCGACTTGGACAACTCGGCGCTGGAATCAGCGCGAAAATTGACGTTTGTTTGAATAAACTGAACCCGTTTGCCGACCTGCTTCAGCGTGAAAAGAAAGTAGTCTCCCTGTAGGGCGCCCTCCGCAAAGGTGCCATCGCCCGCGGTGCGCGTTACGTTGCAGAGATACTCCTTGCCGAATTGATTCGGCTTGATTGCCATGTAGACCTGCAGATCCTTCTTGTTCATATAGAAGTCGAACAGACCCGGAATCTTATCGAGACCCTTAATCACTTCGCCAAACGGCTTCTCGGTATCCTTTTTGCCCAGTGCAGCCGCCGTAGAGGCTTTCTGTTTCTTATCTTTGGTCTTCTCCCAATAGCCTGCTGCGGAACTTCCTGAAAAGAGTAGCAGGGAAGCGCAGAAGGTGATGAGCGTCAGCAGCAAAATAGAACGACGCATAGGTACATCCTCCAATAGATGTTAAGACGTAGTGGTTGATTATTGTTCGTCGGGTTAGTGAAGAGCAGTCTTGAAGTCACGAGATCATTCAATGCTTAGTAAGACAACAGGCAGTCTAATGGAACCGCCGTGTATTGTCAAAGGACAATTAGTGTATTCCCAGTCAACCAGCGGCGCCATACATGATAGTACGGGCGGTGAGTGACAATGTTCGGAAGATTTCTCAGTACGAAGTGATCATTGGGTTGGCGTTTCCTCCCCGACATCAGGTCTATGGCACTCTATTTGAAGGCGGCTATGAAGAAGATATCGTTCTCGCAAAGCTGCCCGTCGCCAAGCTCGCGCCGGAAATCGGCTAAGCGCTCAAACCAATAGTGCTCACGTGCACTCTTTTTGGCAAAGAATGCCCACGCCTCAGAGTATTCCTCGAATGTGACCGCTTCATCAGATCTGATGATTTCGCTCTCAAAGCGAATTCCCTGCTTCCGCAGATACCCGGTCAGCTGATCCGGTGTGACGTGAGCATAGTGCGGATA
>CAIVAP010000041.1 GCA_903903945.1 uncultured bacterium
ATCATCATTAGCATCACCGCAAGAAGCACAACTCATCATCAGCGCCCTCACGGCATTCACCCTGCCCCAGCCGTAATATTGATCCCAACCCGGTGTGTCGTATACATCACCTACCTGATCCTCAGCCGATTGACGAATAATATCCCTGATCCGCGCAGTTTGACCGATAAAATCCGGTCGATACATCAAGATCAGCGCAGCAATCCCAGCCACCTGCGGCGCAGCAGCGGAGGTGCCGCCGAAGGCGCAGTTGTAATTCCAATTCCCGCTCGGCCCCTGGGGAGTACCGCAAGGGAGTGAGCCATCGTTTATACCAAGAGCACCCATCTGGTCGAGAGTCCAGAAATGACCATAGATGACCGGGCCCCCGGGCAACCCGCCAGGGATATTACCGCTCGGAGCTACGACATCAAGCTCGGGACCGTGGGCGCTGTAGGCCCACGCGTGATCCAAACTATCGGTAGCCCCCACGGCCAGCACCTCCGGCATATTCGCCGGCCATTCGACCCCATGACCACCATTTCCGGCCGAATTGACTATGATTACACCAGCGCTGTCTGCCTTGCGAATCCACCATGTCGTATTAACATATCCAACACCCGCCCCGCAGGTCGGGCAGCTCCAACTGTTGCAGATTACCCGCGCGCCAGCCAACACTGCGTCAGAAAACGCCTTGGCAAGGATGGCGTCATTTGTGATATGGTGTCCTTGGTTATCGGTAATCTTTTGTCCAAGTATACGGGCATGGTCGGTAACTCCAGCAAGACCCAGTTGTGGTTCCGTCCAATCATCACAGGGTGGTGTGAAGGTGGTGGCGCCAATAATTCCCATCACACCCATGCCATGATACCGCTTTTCACCGGGAGCGTAATCTGTATTAAGATCAAAGTAGTTATAGCCGCCAATGATTCGGCTAGCAGGAAAATCTTCGTGCGGGGCAAAACCATCATCGAGGATGGCGACGGTGACAAACGTCGAGGGGGCAGGCTGAAAATAATCTAATGCGAGTTGGAGATCAATATCAGCGCCAGATCGTCCACCGAACTGACCATTATTCTCAAAGTGCCACTGATACCACCAGTACTCGTCGTAAACCTCGCAATCAAGCTGCAGGTTGAGCACCATACCGGCTTTGGCGTAGCGTACCAGCGCTGACTCATGATAGTGATTCCCCATGGTCAGAACATCAAGATCGGAGTTCGGAGTCACTTTCAGCAGTAGCCAGGTGGGATCATTAAAGAAGGTGTCGAGAACTACTAGACCGTGGGCGTTGTTCATTGAATCGATCTGACCCTGAGACACTCCGGTATAAAAGTTGGCGACAAAGGTTTCAGTCAGGTAGATGGGATTGCCATAAGCGTCCAGAAACGAAAGATTGGCAAAGAGCACGTCTGGATGGTTTCTAAGTCGCTGGACAAGTGCTACCGGATCGTATCCAGATGTGACGTGCAAGAGTGCAAAACCCTCGCAGATCGGTTCGGGCGCAACGGTCGGATCGAGTCCCGACTCCGAAAGAAAAAGTCCCTGCCAAGATAGTCTCAATTCGTCCAGTTTGACAGAGACGATAGAATCCTGCACCGTCAGTTCAACGGTCGATCCGCTCTCGCTATAACAATAATAAGCTGCGGCAAAGCCACCGTACTTATCCCAATGACAAAGGTAAGCATCATCGTCAATAGATATTTGAACATGTTATTCTCCTCCCTTGATTTCCCTTGGGTTGATGCGTATCAGGTTGGATGGACCCAACGCCGGATAGAACGCATCAATGATCTTATAAGTATCACAGTCCAATTTTAAGATTGCCCCTCGCTCCGGTCCCTGTCCGCCATTGATGATGAAGGCATATTTACCGTCGGGGGTAAAGTCCATGTCACTGGGGTCGAGAGCCATATAGAGCGAGGAAGTTCCGAAATCTTCGCCCTGCAAGATGCGAGTCATCAGCAAAGTTCTCAGGTTCAGCTCCCAGACCTCCGCGCGCTGACCTATGTCAAGTTCTTCCCACTCAAGGAAAAAGACTCGCTCACCGTCAGGGTGTAGGTAGGCCGTATTTCGCCCGGGATAGTATTCCCGGAGCAGTTCCAGCGTCTCCGCGTCCTGCAGCCGCACACGGGTACCGCCGCTAACGATCATGGTTTTGCCATCGGTGGTTACGGCGACAGAGAGAGCACGTGCTGGTGTCCCATCTCCCCTAAACAAGGGGACTGTGGAGTCACGAATCGTGGAGGTGCGAAAGTCGATGATTAAGAGACTGTCCAGAGCATTGCTGCCCACATAAGCGATGTTTTTGAATGGATGTATGGTTCCATGAGCCCAGCCCTTTTCATACTCCCTCTGGTAAACGATAGCCAGATTAGGAATCTCGAATAGGGTGAGTTTTGTGGTGCCGGACAACAGCAAGTGTCGCCCGTCGGAGGAAAGCGAAAGCCATGCCCCGGAGCTCAGAGTACCCTCGGTAATAGCAACAGTATCACCAGTCGCGAAGTCTGTAATCCAGATGGAGCCGCCGACATAGTAAGCATACTTGCCGTCCTTAGAAAAGCGGACATCCGCGAACGGATAGCTAGGATATTTGACTGAGTCGACTATCTGACCGGTCTTGGTGCTGTAGGTGTAAACCCAGTTGTACGCGCCGTAACTGTATAGAAAGTAGTACTCCTTTTCCACCGGCGGTTGGTCCGGCGGACAAACGACACACTTCTCCTTTGTGCAGCCCGTAATCATTCCGAGCAGAAGTGCGGCAAGATAAATGCGGATCAAAAATTTGAACCGATGTTTCACATAGATACCCTCCTATGGGTGGTTGATACATATAATCCGCGACCGGATCGTATGCCGGTCGCCGCCACTTCGATGCTGAAAACAAACTCCGTTGTCCGGCGAGTTTATACTAAGATGACGTGGGAGGCGTTAATTTGTCAAGTCGAAGATAGAATTGTTAGTGATTATTGAACCGATGATCAGGATAGAATCCTGACGGACGCCGACGCGATTTTGGCCATAGCACAAAAAAACCGTGTCAGAACTCCCCAACTCGCTCTGACACGGACGGACTATAAATCCCCACTTTTTACCCCGAAGTTTCTTGCCCGTTTTGTCGCTACCCCTTTGGATTCTTGCCTATTGCTTATGCAATGCTCGTGCCAAGATCTGTGGGGATTTGTAACCGTTTGTTTGGCAAGGAGAACGAACGCAGATCAGGCGCGAGAACTGACGCAGTTCTCTTGACCAATACCAGAGCGGAACTAACTCTGAAACAAACGTTTCAGTCTGACGACAGTTCGGTGTAGGTGGGAGTGGAGAGATAACGCTCGCCGGTGTCACAAATGAAGGTGACAATCAGCTTGTTCTTGCTCTCGGGTCGTGAAGCTATTTTGATTGCTGCAGCGACATTGGCGCCAGACGAAATGCCCATCAGGATACCTTCTTTGCGGACGACCTGGCGAGTGATTTCAATGGCTTCGTCGTTTTCCACGGTCAGGATTTCGTCGGCAAGTTCCTGCTCGAAAATACCCGGTTTGAAGCCGGCGCCGATTCCCTGAATTGGGTGCGGCCCTCGGATGCCTTTGGTCAGAAAGGGGGACGCTGCCGGTTCAACAGCGATCATCTGCAGACCCGGTTTGCGGGTTTTCAGAACTCTTGCGCAACCGGTGAAGGTCCCACCGGTGCCGATCGCCGACACGACCACGTCAACTTTGCCGTCGGTGTCGTTCCAGATTTCCTCGGCGGTGGTTTTGGCATGAATCTCCGGATTGGCCGGGTTGTTGAACTGCTGCGGCATATAGTACTTTGCGTCACCTGCAGCCAACTCTTCGGCGCGTTTGACGGCTCCGGGCATTCCTTCCGGGCCGGGTGTAAGAACCAACTCGGCGCCAAACGCCTTAAGCAGGTTGCGTCTTTCAACCGACATGGTCTCAGGCATAAAGAGCAATAACCGATAGCCCTTGATCGCGCAGACAAATGCCAGCGCGATACCGGTGTTGCCGGAGGTTGGTTCGACAATAATCGTATCCTTACTGATCTTGCCCTGTCGCTCGGCGGCTTCAATCATTGCCAAACCGATACGATCTTTCACTGAAGAGCAGGGATTAAACGATTCCATCTTGCCGACGACACGACCCGGCAAGCCGCCTGCCACCCGGTCAAAAAAGACCAGCGGCGTGTTGCCGATCAGATCGGTAATGCAGTTTGCGATCTTCATAACTCTCCTTTGAGTAGTCTCAAATAAAGTACATCTCCGATGACAAACCAGCGGATTGGATTATGTCGGCCAAGGTTATCGATCGCAGATTACTTTGCAGTTGCTCCAGTTGCCTGTCCAAGACCTTGATCAGCGTCTGGCCAACTGGATCGCCGTTGTTCATCCGCTCTGACAGTGCGGCCGGCACGGCAAACTCGGACGCTCCTTCGCAGGCGAAAATCACGTCCGCCAAGGTGATTTGATCCGGTGGGCGAGCCAGATAATAGCCTCCGCCTGCGCCTCGGACTGACGTGACAATCTCGGAGGCCTTCAGGCGCGAAAAGATCAATTCCAGAAATCGCAAAGGAATATTCTGGCCGGTAGCGATGTCTTTGACACCCACATGGCCGCCGCGAGCATTGATCGCCAGATGGACCAAAGCGCGTATTCCGTAAAAAGACTTGTTTGAAATCATATTCTCCTGTTTTCAATACGACGCTAATCCGGACTTAGTGAGAAAAATTCCCTAATTCCATCGGAAAAAGCGCAGTTGGGCGCTGCCAATAACTCTGGTTGGGCGTACGCGAGGATCGGCCATTTGGGTCAGTAACGACTTCGCCCGGCAGAGTCCGGTTCGGGCCTGTGTCGGGCTGACCGGCATGATCTCTGTTGGAGATTGACGCAGACTCAGATCACCGGGGACTCAATCCGGACATTGTGAAATAGTGTTGCAGGTACACTTTTTCGCTTGACAAAGCAAACCGGAACCGCGATATTAAAACTACGGCCAGGGCAAGGAACCCTGACAAATCTAATTTTTGGACAGAAAACAAAGATAAGCAGCCAGCGAGTCTCTTCTCGCCGGTTTTGATTTTTCATAACGATTTGTCTGCAAGGAGGTAGGCGTATGCGGACGAAAATGATACTGATTGTCGGTGCGTTGATCGCCATGGCTCTGGGCATGGCGTTTACGTTGGCAGCCGACACGAGTCAGAATACTGCGAACGTTTCCGGCTCTCCCAATGACTGGTATTACAAGCCCGGGTTCATTGACTACTGTCCCAATGGCATGCCCGACTTTGATCAGAAGCAGGACTTCACCTGGCCTCCGGATGGCGTCTGGGACCCCGGCTATTGCGGTCCGGTTGCAGTGGCCAACTGCTTCTGGTGGTTTGATTCCAAGTTTGAGCCCAATCCACAGCCGCAGCCGACCTACAGCGATGGCTATCCCTTGGTGCAAACCTATGCGACCGTGCAGCCGATCTGGGATGATCATGATCCTCTGAACGCCGTTCCCTTCATCCGGGCTCTGGGTGTTTCCTTCAACACTAATATGGCCGGACCGGGAACTGGAACGAACATCAATGACATGCACGCCGGCATCCAGGCATGGTTACACTCGAGACAACTCGATAATGACTATACGGTGAATCTCTACGATTGCCAGGCGCTCAATTGGGATTTTCTGGCACACGAAGTGCATCGTAGCCAGGACGTGATTTTGCTGATCGGTTTCTATGTCTCGGTCAATGGTAACCCGTACGACTGCTGTCGCATCGGTGGGCACTATGTCACTGTCGCCGGCGTTGACTCGGCTAATCACCGGATTGCCATCTCCGATCCGGATCTGGACGTCACTCCTTCAGGAGGATCTCATAACGACGCGGCGAACGTGTCACACGATATCTATGACATGGCAATGATGGGACCAATGATGTGTGAGCCACATCAAGGCTGTCTCTTTATGCCGGGGTATCCGGTTGGACAGATCGCCCTGGACTTCTACGGTCAGAATGGTGGGGCAACCTGTCCTCCACCGACGCAGCCATGGCCAATGTGGGCGATTGTTGAGTATGCAGAGATCATTTGCCCGAAAGAGCAAACCTGCGAGTACTACAAGCCCGCCTATCCTGATTATGCTCCAAACGGTATGCCTGATTTTGATCAGAAGCAAAACGGCTGGATAGGCTATAATGGGGGCTGGAGTTTCTGCGGCCCGGTTGCGGTTCTGAATTGCTTATGGTGGTTTGATTCCAAGTTTGAGACGAATACAACCCCGCCGCCGTCGGCCATCGATAACTACCCGCTGCTGCAAAACATGTCTCTGGTCATGGATGATCACGATCCTCTGATGGTGCCGAACTACGTCACCCAACTCGCGCCGATGATGAACTGCCTGCCGGGCGGATACGGCACGGATGTCAACTCGATGATCGGCGGCATTCAGCAGTGGATTGACAATGCCGGATTGCATGACAATTACCAGATTTCGCTGCATCCGCCTGAATGGAAGCTTATCCGCGACAGCGTTCTTAAGAGTCAGGACGTGATCTTGCTTCTTGGATTCTGGCAGGAATTGCCCGGTATTCCGCCCTATTGCACCCGCATCGGCGGTCACTACGTGACGGTTGCCGGTGTTTGTACGACGACAACCAGAATTTGCATTTCGGATCCGTTCTTCGATCACAACGAAGGCGAACCGCCTGCCGGGTCGGCGCATGGTTCGGCAATCCATAATGACGCACGGCTGGTATCGGGGCCTCACGGGACGATTAATCACGACAGCTACAATGTCGCCCCCGGTCAGTTCACCTGTCAAACACAGATTCCGTTGCCGCTCGAGTTGACCGACTATCCCGACAACTTCAGTGACATCATCCAATTCGAGCAAATGAATCAACCGATGATGCCTCCGATTGTCGGTCAGCCGGTGCCGGGACTTCCGGTACACACGATGCTGGAGTGGGTGGTCATGGTTTGCCCGAAGGAACCGCCGTGTGATTGCAAGCCGGGTGATGTCAACGGTAGTGGCACGATTAACATTTCCGATGCTGTGTACCTGATCGCTTACATCTTCAGTGGCGGTGCGGCCCCGACACCGTACCCGATTTGTTCGGGGGATGCCAACAAGGACTGCAAGGTGAACATTTCCGACGCAGTATATTTGATCGCTTACATCTTTAGTGGTGGCACGGCGCCTTGCACCTGTCAGGAATGGCTGACGCAGTGCGGCCCGCCGATTAGGAAATAGTCACCAAGGAGGTTAGAACCAAAGACCGCCCCGGCTGGGGCGGTCTTTTTTTGTATTTGGCACAGTGTGGGTTCAGGGTATATCTTGTCGTGGGCAGGCTCACAGGGCAACAAACCGATTCCCAATTGTGAATTGGAGAAAACGACAATGAAACAGGCGGCAATATTCTTGAATGGCGCCTATCCGGCGGCGCATCTTGATTTCTACAGCGCCGCGATCGACGTAGCCAAGGGTCGCGGAATGGTAGTCAGCGTCGACGGTGCGTTGCATTTGTTTCATGATCTCGGCAAAACGCCCGATCTCGTTCTCGGCGACTTTGATTCGGTCGAAACAACGGTGCTGCAAAAGTACGCCGGCGTGCAACAGGTCAATTATCCCGTGGACAAGGACGCCACTGACGGCGAACTGGCGATCAAGTACGTTCTAGATCAGGGCTGCGAACAACTCGAAATCTTTGGCGCCTTCGATACGACATTCGAGAGTGACCAGATGTTGGCGAACGTTTTTTTGCTGGCTCTGGTCAGTGATCGGCAGCGGGCAACCGGACAAACACTCAACGCGCGACTCGTGGATCACCGGCAGGAAGTCTATTTTCTCGATGACAACGATCTGCAATTGGCGGGTACGCCGGGTGATATGCTGTCGGTTATTCCGATCAGCCGAAGCGTCAGAGTCACTCTGCGCGGCACCAAGTGGGAGCTGACCGATCAGTTGACGCGCTTGGGCTCAAGCTGGACGCTGCGCAATTTCTTTGCGCGCGAGACAGTAACCGTTGCCATTAGCGGTAGTGCGGTGATCGTGCATCGACGTACCGGCGATCGGTAAACGTTGACGACTTCTCACCACTGCGCCAAGCTCTAAGGGACTGCTGAAAAACCTCGGAATTGTCGTTGCGAGGAGTCAGGGCGGGTGAGAGGGGGGAGGGGCAATGACGACGAAGCAATCCGCGCGCCTGCATCTGGAGATCGTAAATCGAGATTGCTTCGTCGTACTCCACACCCTGCATCACCTTTCCGCACTCCTCGCAATGACACGGTCCGGGTTTTTTCAACAGTCCTCTAAGCCCTCGGACTACTTATAAAACTCGATCTCGTCTACCTGTAGCAGGAACTTCTCGATCGGGCCGCCGACAGTGAAAAACTGTACGCCCTGTATGTCGGTCCCCGTCCACTGCACCTTCTTGCCGAACGGCATCTGCTTGAAACCGTTGAATGGGATCTTGTATTCCTTCCACTCACCGGTCGGGGGGGTGAAAGAGAAGGAGTGGAACATAAAATCGGTCACTGCCGCGGCAGGCAGGTCGATACGGTAAGTGTTGCCGTCACCTTTGGCCCAGAATTTGATGCCGGTATATGACGTAACATCGTAGATGGTCTTGCCACCATCGAATCGTGAGCCGGCGCCCGCGAACATAACATAAGGATTGCTTCCGAGAATAACACTGCCGACGATCTTGAGTGACTGTTTAGTTCCCGCAGCTCCCTCTGGCACAATGCTGATCGTGGCTTTAGACTTGCCTTGCATGATCGAATCAGTAACGGCAATCCACGATAGCTGTTCCAATGTGGCCTTGCCTTCGAAATCAACGATTTTGACTTTGGGAACTACGGCTTTGGTCGCTGCTGCTGTTGCAGGCGCTTTCTTGGTTGTTGTCGAATCACCCTGAACGACCGAAAAGACAACCAGCAGCATAAGCGCCACAATTGCGACGCGCGAGATCAGTTTCTTGATTGAGCAGAACATACAACTCCTTTTCGACAAATGATGCAGACCGCCGTCAATCGGGGGCCGTGTAATTTATACTCTCCGGGTAGGTGAAGGTTTTGCCTTCGGAATAGATCGTCGTGTCCAACTGGAACGGTATCGAGAGCGTTATCTCAGTCACCGGCGAGATGTCGATATTGAACAGCGGTCCAAAATCACCAAACTCCAGAGACGTCGCCGAAGCAAGGTCGAAGTATCCGAGCGAATCGGGTCCATTGATACTCCATCCGTCGCAGAGACCGCCACCATTGGCGGCGATTAGCGACACATTGCAGGTCTTCGATGTTTCGAGTTTAAAACGGAAGCGGTCGATGTTGCGCGGGATATGCTGCGCTCGGACGACCATTCGCAAGTGACCGGCTGTTACGGTCGGTGAATCGAAAGTGATCACGCCGACCCGATCATCGCCATAAATACTGCCGAGATCAAGGGAGGTGTCGAACTGACCGGTTAATCCCTCATATACGAATTGCACTCGAACATCATGAGTGCCGACGCGCTTCAGAGTGGTGTAGCTAAGTTTGTACTGTCCGCCAAGATCGCGCGTGATCTGCTGTAGTTTTTGCCGGAACGAGTCGATGCTGCCGGCGGGGTAATACTCGCCTCCGGTCTGGTCGGAAATCTCCGTGAGCGCAGTTTCGTTGTTGACACTTCCGGCGCCGATTATGAAAATGCTGGCCTGCCACTGTTTGGCGTAGGCTATTACATCGGAAGGTGATTTGTCCGAGGATGTCTCTCGACCGTCGGTGATGAAGAAAATAGTGCGTTCTTTGGTGGCGCTGACGCCACCG
>CAIVAP010000042.1 GCA_903903945.1 uncultured bacterium
CGCTGAGGTCGGCCTTACCGCGAAAGCCGAGCAGGGGCTACACCTGCTGTCGTCATCCGAAAAACGCCTGCTGTCATTGGCACGCGTCCTGGCAAAGAAGGCGCCACTGGTGATTGCTGATCTGAACACCTGTGAGGTCGATCAGAAAGTAATTGCGCCACGGCTGGAGACTCTCGCCTCCTACGGCTGCGGTGTACTGATCTTCAGCAAGCAACGCTCGCAAGCAACACCGAAAACGCCGGTTACGGCAGAGTTGATGCTGAGGTGAGTGAATGAAGATCGGGGTTGCTTCCGAGACAACGGGCATCGTCGGTGTTATACTTGCCGCCACGGTAGTCGTAATGCTGTTGGGTGCAGGCATACTCCTGAAGGAAAACCTACACAGACAGGAGTTGAAGTTTCGAGCCGACTTGCGACTCGAATTGTTCCTGCGCGACGACACGACTCCCGCTGAACTGCGCGAACTTACCGATCAGGTTGCATCTCTGACTGGCTACGAATCGTGTGAAAATCAAGACAAGGCTGAAGCCTATGCTCGGATGCAGGGAACGCTCGGCACACAGTTGCTCCCGGCCGGCGGTTACAATCCTTTTCCCAATTCGCTAATCGTAACTTTCGATCCGAAGGCTTCGACATTTCAGAACTTCCAAAACGCCGAGAACCGACTGAAGTCCATCCGCTGCGTTGAAGGAATTCGCTATCCCAAAGCGTCTTTGATGTCACAGGAAAACACCTATTCGTTCTTTGGCAAAGCCGCAACTCTGCTGCTGTTGTTGGTGACGGCCGCTCTATTCTTGGTCGTGTGGCTTGGCATGCACAGGATTGCTTTGGCGCGAAAGGACGAATCGCGGGTTCTTGTCCTTCTCGGAGCAAATTGGAAGCAGATCGGACTGCCACTAATCGGTAAAGGCCTGACCGTCGGCATCGCTGCCGCCATCGCCGGACTGCTCCTGCTGTACCTGTTCTGGCATCTGTCATCAAGCCTTTCCCTACAGCTTTCGTTTATCACCGGCAACGGCATAGCAGTTGTCGCCGCTTGTTGTATTGTCGCCGGTGCTATATCCGCAATTGCGGCAGCACGGAGTCAATTGAAGTGACTACCTGCAAAACCTCTGCTGTCTTGATGCTCCTTTTTGCATCGTTGTCGATGAGCATTGCGTTTGCTCAGGTCGCCACGCCACAGACTTCTATTACCGAAATGCAGAAAAAACTTGCGACCGTGCGCAGTGACGTCGAGCAACTTCTGGATACGCAGGCCGACATCTACGATCAACTCGACAAGGTTGAAGCCGAATTGGAATTGTCGAGTCGTTTGTTGCGTGAGGTGCGTACCCAGAGTCGTAGTATCGTTGGCGAAATCGAAGCCACCAGAGATACTATCAGTATCCTCAAACAACAGTCGTCGACCAGCAATGTCACGATTGCCGTCCACTTGCGCGCGCTCTACAAACAACCACAGCCGGATGACCGTTTCCTTCCCTTTGCGATGACCGATGGCGATGGCGCCGACGATTACGATTACCTGTTCCGACGGCTGATCAACTCCGACAAGCAGCGGCTTGTGACCATCAATTCCGATCTGGTAAGCAGCCAACAGATGCTCACAAATCTGAAATCGCGTCAGCAATCACTGGTTGATATTACGGCCGCCAAACAGGCCGAGGAACGCCGAGCGGAGGAAGCTATCAAGCAACGTGACCGATTGCTGGCTCAGGTCAAGGGGCAGCAGCGCCAAAAGATGCGGCAGCTTGAGGAAATGGACAAATCCTCACAAACCATCGGTGATATCTTCGAGCAAATCGAAGCAGAGCGCCGACAAACCGTCGACGCTATCTGGCAGCGCGAGCACGACTTTGCGTTGCGACTAAAAGGCCGACTCTACTGGCCGGTGCGCGGAAGCGCCCTAACCGGATTTGGACTACGACAGGAGAGCGACACCCGCCTGTTGACCAAGAACAACGGCCTCGACATCGCCGCACGCGCCGGGGGGAAAGTGGTTGCGGCGGCGACGGGCGAAGTGTTATATATCGGTTGGGCGCGCGGGCTGGAACGATTTGTGGTGGTTGACCATGGCGGCTCGATCTACTCGCTGTATGGCAACCTTGATCAGGTTTCGGTTAGTGAGGGCGATCAGGTAATTCGCGGCGAGCAGTTTGCCACGGCAATCGGTTCGCGATTACATTTCGAGATTCGTGACGGCAAAACCGCCGTTGATCCCGCCGATTGGCTTAGACGATGACGACTGCAAAGACACAAA
>CAIVAP010000043.1 GCA_903903945.1 uncultured bacterium
CGCTTTTCTTCAACCTGGACGACTTTGATGCGGTGATGATCGGACTCCCAAACCGCTTCCTGCGACCCGAGAATCACTGTGATCTTGTCGATATCTTCTTTGGTGAACATCTATTCCTTTTTATCGGTACTGTTATCGCTTTTCGTCATATTGTCGTCACCCGGCGCCGGTTTCGTCACTTCATCAGAGGTATCCTTCATCGCCTTTTTGAAATCGCTGATTCCGCGGCCAAGACCCTTCGCGATGTCCGGAATTCTCTTGGCGCCGAACAGGAGCAATATAATCAGGAATATGACAAGTAGTTCCTGCATCCCGAGTCCACCAAACATTTTCTCCTCCAGAAGTTAGATATACCACCAACGAAAGTAGATCACGACCATCACCAGGAATAATACGCTGACAAAATTGATTTTGAACATAAATCCGAGCGTGAAGCTGATCGCGAAAAAGTCAACCGTGAAGGGTTTGATTCCAATCTGTAGGCTCTCCTCAAAGAGGGTCTTGGCAGCGCCGTCCGGAAGAAACTTGCCGATAATGCCCCCTACCAATCCGCCCACCACGGCTGCCAGTATCAGGGAAACTACTAGAAAGACAATTTCGCTACGCTTCAAGCTGTCACTCCTGACGCGGCATAAGCGACAATAGACTGGAAGATCCCCAGACCATCGGCGGACCCCAGGAGCGCCTCGCTGGCCCGTTCCGGGTGCGGCATCATTCCAAAAACGTTGCGCGTTTTGTTGCAGATACCGGCGATGTTATTGGCACTGCCATTCGGATTTGCCTTGTCGGTAACTTCGCCGGTCGGCGTGCAGTAGCGGAACACGACCTGACGATAGCGTTCCAATTCCTGCACATCCGCCTGATACCAGTAGTAGTTGCCGTCGGTATGTGCAATAGGAATCTTCAGCACGTCGCCAACGTTGAGCCGGTTTGAGAATGGCGTCTCGTTGTTGTCGCAGCGCAGATAAACATGTTTACATATGAACTGTAGCGATCGGTTGCGTAGCATGGCGCCGGGCAGCAACCCGGATTCCAGCAAGATCTGAAAACCGTTGCAAATTCCAATTACCAGCCCACCATTGTTGGCATACTCGATAACCGATCCCATGACCGGTGAATAGCGGGCAATCGCGCCGGTACGCAGGTAATCACCATACGAAAAACCACCCGGCAGGATGATACAGTCAAAACCGGAGACATCGCTGTCCTTGTGCCAGATGAACTCGACATCCTTCCTCAGTTGGTCTTTGATCACCATGTAGCTATCATAGTCGCAGTTGCTCCCGGGGAATGTAACCACGCCAAACCTCATCTTACGATTCCTCAACCCCGAAAGTCTCGATCACCGGATTCGCCAGCACTCTCCGGCAGATCTCCTCAGACTTGGCGCGAACATCATTGGTGACATCGGGTTTGAAGGTCAGTTCGAACACTTTGCCGGAACGCACTTCCACGACATCATCAAAGCCAAGCTGTGCCAGCGCGTTGCGAATAGTGACCCCTTGCGGGTCCAGCACACCGTCCTTCAGACTGATATGGCAGACAACTTTCTTACTCTTCTGCGACATGAGACCTGTCCTTTCTGATCCTGCGGCTGCTCCCCACCATGATCCGCCATCCCTCCTTCACGACACCGAGGAGGATGTACAACGCTACGCCGGGGAAAATCATCATCCTCGGCTTGACCAATACCGCCACCAAGAATACAAAAACTCCCAGCGCCTTCAAACGATTTTCTGTAGTGTCAAACTTCTCCGGCAGCGTGTCATAAGCCACCGTGGAAACCATTAGTCCGGACAGAGCGATGACCATAGTCACAAAGAACTCCGGGTATTGAATTCCTTGAAAGTACTTCATGCAGAGAATGATGTACGACGCGATCGTAACCGCTGCGGTCGGTATTGGCAGACCAAGATACCGCGTTTTGCGGTGGGGGTCGGATATGACGTTGTATCGAGCCAAACGAAACGCGCCGGTCATGATAAAAAACACGGCTACTACCCAGCCGATATAGGCGTCGAAATCATTCAGAACCGCTATCAAGGTCAGGAACGCCGGCGCCACACCGAAACTGACTATATCTGCCAGCGAGTCAAGTTCCTGTCCGAACTTGCTGGTTGATCGCGCCAGACGCGCGACTCTGCCATCGAGCGCATCCATAAACGCGGCCAGTATGATCAACCACGCCGC
>CAIVAP010000044.1 GCA_903903945.1 uncultured bacterium
CAGGCCAGTTCTTCTTGATCCATGCGTCGAGATAATCCCAGCGCATCAGCATGCTTCCTTCATCAATCGTTTGATCTTTACCGGCGTAAATTCCGACAATATCGAAATCCCAATTATCTGTGTAGATGGATCCGATCAACGTGATGCGGTCGCCGACTTTCCAGCCGAAGCGATCGGCCAGCTTCCTGCCGACGATAGCCCCGCGCAAATCATTCTTCCACGCCTCAAGCTGATCCGGCGGAGTAGTGAATTCGGGAAAGACCTCGAAATAAGTATCCTTATCGACCGCGAATTGGGGAAAGAAGTTTTCGGGGTCAATATACGTGCCGCCGAACCAATTCGCCCAGGTAACTTGCTTGACACCATCGATCTTGAGAATCTGTTCACGATAGGACAACGGTAATGTGGATGTAATCCCAACCGCGTTTCGGGTTACCAAACGATCAGGCGAAGATGCCTCGACACTGGAATACCATGCAGCAAGAATTGTCCGGATCAGGCCGAAAGCCATCACTGCCACGGCGACGCCAAGAATAGTCAGGAAGGTGCGGAGTTTATGGCGCAGAGCGTTTCTGATGATCAGACTCAGTACCATCAGGTCAACTCTCCCTTATCCAGATGCCGAATCAAGTGCGCCTTGTCGGCGGCGCGCGGGTCGTGGGTGACCACGATGATCGTCTTACCGAATTCTTTGTTCAGTCGTGACAGCAGCGTCATGATGTCTTCCGCCGATTGCTTGTCGAGGTCGCCGGTTGGTTCATCCGCCAACAACAGGGTGGGGTCGGAGACGATAGCGCGGGCGATCGCCACACGCTGTTCCTGACCGCCGGAGAGTTGACGAGGATAGTGCTTGACGCGATCCGCCAATCCGACTATCGAAAGCGCGGTCTCAACGTGTTTGCGGCGTTCCGCTCTGCTCAGTTTGGTCAGCATTAGCGGCAGTTCGACATTCTCGAACGCCGTCAAGACCGGCAGCAAGTTGTAGAATTGGAATACCAGCCCGATATGCTCCGAGCGCCACTTCGCCAATTGACCATCACTAAGTTGAGTGATATTCTCGCCGGCGACAGCCAACTCGCCTGAACTGGGGCGGTCTATTCCAGAGATAAGATTAAGCAGTGTCGTTTTGCCGGAACCGGAGGGTCCCATTAACGCGAGGAATTCACCCTGCGGGATGTCAAAGTTGAGACTTCGCAGTACCGGAATCTCCTGCGAATCGCGGTAGTACGACTTACTGACATTTCTGATTTTCACTAGAGGTTCAGCCATAATTCTCTCATTCACTCACTTTGTCAATTCCACTTTGTCACCCGTTTTCATTCCACCCGGCGGCGAGACGACCACCACATCACCCGAGAAAAGCCCGGTGATGATTTCGGTCATTTGTCCCAATTCCCTTCCGGCCTCAATAGGCGTTTCCCGCACATAATCGCCGGCTACTTTGAATACGACCTTGCCCCCGTCGCGCGTTGCAATTGCACCCTTGGCCACAACCAATGTCGGCTTTTCCTCGGCGTTCTGCTTTTGAGCAACAGGCAGGAAATTGACCCGCGCCGACATTTCCGGCAGTACCTTGTCATCGATATTCTTGAAACCGATCTTGGTCAAGACTGTCGCGCGCGAGCGGTCCGCAGTCGGCACGATTTTCTTTACATAGCCCTGATATTTTACACCGGGGTAGGCATCAAGCACGATCTCGCAGGGCTGCCCAAATTTGACTTTGTCGATATTCGATTCCGAGACGTCAGCTTCAACTTCGAGTGAAGACATGTCGGCAATCGTAACCACCGCGCCTTTGGAGGATGATGCCGACGCAAACGGCGTTACCATCTCGCCGACATCGGCGTTTTTGGTCAACACGGTGCCATCAAAAGGAGCGCGGATGATCGTGTTCTCCAGCGCCACTTCCGCCGAACGAATCGACGCGCGCCGCACTTGCATATTGGCAACCGCGCGATCAAAGCCAGCCGTCGCGACATCTACTACATCCTGGGTCGTGGCATCGGCTTTGATCAGGCCCTTTTGCCGGTTGAGATTGATCGACGCCTCGACCGAATCAGCCCGTGCAGCCAGCAGGCCGGCCTTAGCATAGTCAAGATCGGCGCGGATATCGCTGTTGTCGAGAATCGCGAGGATATCTCCGGCCTTGACTTTGTCCCCTTCTTCCACGTTGAGTACTTCAAGACGGCCGGTTCCTTTAGAAGCCACCGCCGCCTTAATCTGCGCCACAACATATCCGGTCGCTACCAGCTCTGCCGCGGCATCCGTGCCGGACAGAAGCTGTGCGCGAGCGGTTTGCACTTTGGTCGCGGGAGTAATCGATTTGATGGTTGTCTGGTATCCAAAGTAAACTACGACCGGCGCCAACAACCAAAGGAGATGGAGCCATTTCCTGCCACGGCTGGGAGCATCGGATTTCTGCTTGCGGTCGATTTTTAGTGCCGCCAAGTCGACATTTTCTGGACGCGATTCGTTCATATCAAGAACCCAACAGTTTATTGATTCTCTCTTTGCCGTCAATCACTTTGAGAGTTTACGTCGCCGCAAGGGATAATAACGAAAAAAACGAACAAGGGTTGCAGGAAATGATGACGAGGCAAATCCGAGTTAGCGGAGACTGCCGACAATCCGCAAGTACGCCGCCACCTGCCCCCGGTGATGAGTTTCGTGATCGAGATTCCCTCTGGCAATTATCCACCATACTTCAACTTCGCCGCCAAATCGGCTGTCGAAGATCCGACGTGATAGGTCGTCCTCGGTCAGACTCTCGATAAATATCTTGCGGCGTTCACCGATTTCACGAAGCTTCTCAACCAAGCCATCAAAGACCGCACGATTGGGAACATCCACCAGACCCGCTTGCCCCTGCAGAGATGGCAGTTCTGGTGTCTGAAGTTTGTGAAAGAGCCAGTTGTCCGCGTCGATTAGATGTTGAGCTATGTCTGCAAAGTAGAGCGAAGCTTCTGTCGGACGCCAGCTTTCGAAGCCCTCCGGCACTTGCAGCAGCCGCTTGATTGTTGACTCTCTTACTGCAACTGACAACTGTGCCAAGCGCAACGATTCAGAAAATGACATCTTCGATTTCGGAGCGAGTGGCGTTTCGAACTTGCATAACGCTCAGACGGAGAACTTCCAGGCACACCAGTAGTTCGGATGCTTCTGATCGGGAGGGCACGAAAGACATTCGGTTTTGATGCGTGGGTCAATGGTCTTTGCGAACAATGCGTATTCGACGATACCGACTTCCTTGCAGGGGAATGGCTCGCGGCCGTCGCGTGCCCGCGCCGACTGCACCCGGCAGTCGCTCATGCGGAAAACCAGACTGGTTGCGGTTTCCTCGACGATTTCTTGTGTATTGATATAGGCATACAGGCGATAGCAGAGCGCGGTCTTTAGCGTCTCTAAACCGCCGTTTATTGGCAAATTGTGACGTTGCATGATGCGCTTGGCCTCGATGACCGTGAATGTTGCCCAGGTGTTCTTGTCCAACTCAATGGCCTTCTCCATGCCGAAAGCCTTTTCCACTTCGAGAAACCACAATCCATCATGCGCCAGCCATAGTTTGGCGGCGTCTTCGAGAAGTCCCTTATCAATCTGATCGCTCATTGCTTCTCTTTCTTCGTCCATCGATGTTGTGACACTCGTGTCAGCGGCGATGTTCGATTATTCCCCAAGCATCTTCGAGTTTGCCGTCTATTGTCAGCGTCCCTTCGACTAGCGACAGGTAATAGCTATTGGTGTTGAAAATTCGTTTGTCTGTCAAGGTCATTTTGACTTCGATGCCAAGGTCGGGTACGGAGATGTTCTTTTTCGATGCCGACAAGCCGTTGGTTCTCGGATCGCGAGCTAAGCCTTCGGATACTATTCGCACATGATCCGAGCCGTCAGCGTATCGCAGTGATCCACCCGATTCAAGAGAAAGGAAATTTTTCTTGATACGATCATTGGCGGTAGTCGAGTCGGATGAACAAAGCAAGCTTTGTCCCGAGGTCGAGGTCAGGGCCAACCAATCGTAGTCTGTGTATGTCAGACCGTCCGTAATGTTGGCAAACGGATTGTAGCCCTCAAGCTGCACCAACTCATAGTAAACGGTACCGGTGATGATCATAGCTGGCAACATCAGTGTCCCATTGCCGATGGCGTGGCTTCGCAGCCGCGTTTCGCCGTCTCGGAACGATTGAACCGGTCGTAAACCGCTAAACTTCAAATTGAACTTGAGATCATGACGGTCATACGAGACTTCGCCATCAGTGTACGGTTGCGTCCAATTGAGTCCGCCAAATACGTATGGGTAGTTTAGATCCAACCGCAAGGAGTCATGTCTCATCCGCATGTAAGGTAGCGTGGTCCAGGCGCGTCCGTCATAGAGAAAGCCGATGAAATCGCGTTCGGCGCGTTTGAACCGGTTGTCAGCCAAGGCGCGACCAAACGTCACTGACAGGGCATACCGCAAAGAATCCTTCTGTCCCAGAAACACTAAATGATCGCAGATGTAGTAGTTGTCATACTTGGAATCCTGCCGAATGGAGTCTGGAAAAAGCGCTCCGCCATCGATGCGAAAATCTTTGCTGACTACTCCCGATCGGGGATTGAATTTGCTAACCGGCTTCGTGCTGCAACCGGCAAGCAGCAATCCCGCAGCTAACAGAAAGGAGACCAGAGAGATAAGGCGTTGCGTCGTCATTAGCAGGCATGGTAACAAACCGGACTACCGCCACCAAGCGAAATCGGTTGTTCCCGATGAGACCCTAGGATATATTGCCATTGAAGGAGACTGACCCATGTTACTGGCAGTTGATATTGGCAACAGCAACATCGTCTTTGGTTTCTATGACGGCAAGAAGCTGCTAACGACTCTTCGCATTGCCACAGACCATGCTCGGACCTCCGATGAGTCGGCAATGATCCTGAGCCAGTTCGTGGAACTCAAGCGGCTGCCTTCGTTCGAGGCGATGGTAATCGCATCGGTCGTGCCCAGGCTTGAGGCTGTCTTCCGTCGCATGGCTGAAGACTACTACCATCTCGAACCGCTCTTTGTCAGCCCCCGGCTTAAGCTCAATATCACGTTCGACTACCCGCAGCCGTCAGAGATCGGCACCGACCGAATTTGCGATGCCGTCGCTGCTTTTGATCGATTTGGTGGCCCGACAATAATCGTCGATTTTGGCACAGCCACTACTTTCGGCGTCGTCTCCGAACAAGGAGCATTTCTGGGGGGCGTGATCGCCCCGGGCATCGAGACGGCACAATCGGCGCTGGCATTTCGCGCGGCGCAGCTTTTCAAGATATCTTTTGAAGCCCCACAGTCCCCAATTGGGAAATCCAGCGAAGACGCCATGAAGGCCGGATTCTATCTCGGCGCTATCGGGCAGACCGACTACATCATCGAGAGCATTGCCAGACACTGGGGAAAACAGCCCAAAGTCGTTGCCACCGGCGGATTAGCGCCGCTGATCGCCCCTAAGTCCAAGTATATTTCCGAGGTATTGCCGGATATCACGCTTGATGGCCTGCGGCTGATATTTGAACTGAACAGTTAGCTTCCCCGTCCGTCTGGTCTGTGGAGTACCAAACCGGCAGCAAAAGCATTGACTTTTCGGGCCAATTGGCTAAATTGTCTGATGTCGCTTACTACGACACAGATTTCTACTTCCAGCCGAGCGGTTTCTGAAGCTTCGGCATTGATTTAAGCTGTAGGGCACAAACCAAACCGAGATAAGACTATGAAAATGAGACTCTTCTTGCTGATTGTTGCCTGCTGGGGGATTTTCGGTTGGGTGACGACAGGCATGTCTGCCCAACTGACAGACGAACTTGCGGCAACACTCTGATCAATAGCTTCAACGCCAAAAGCAACAATGCAACCAACAAATTCCCCCGTCCAGAGGAAAGGTGTACAAAAAGCTGCCCGCTCACAGAATCAACTCAGGACATAGCACACGAGAGGAAGACTACGACACAGGCCACCGGGCCCTTTCAACAGTCCCTGCATGATTGCTTCAGAACACCACCCTCGAGTTGTCGCCAATCACTCTTTCGACACCCCGATTCTATCTTGCGTCGCCATTGTAACTCGCGTATTCCTTGTGTTATGTCCTTATTCTTGATTTTCACCAACGCCTTCGTGGTTGGTCTTTCCGGCGCCGTTATGCCCGGCCCGCTGCTGACTGTCAACATTTCATCCGCTCTCAGGCGAGGTTTCTGGGCCGGCCCGATTGTGGTGCTCGGCCATGCCCTTGCGGAAGTCGGCGTTCTCTTTGCCATCTATTTCGGTCTGACCAATTTGGTCAAAGACCCGCGCATTTTCTGGTGGATCGCCGTCATCGGAGGCGCTGCCCTGATTATAATGGGAGCCATGATGCTCGCCGATCTCATCCGCAAAAAGGTGCGCCTCGAATTTATCGGCCAGAACCAGCAGTCATCCCGCGCGACGATCATCCTCGCCGGTCTGGCCTCAATTTCCTCCCCATACTGGATTCTCTGGTGGCTTACGGTCGGCGCGCTCTTGATATCGCAGTCCCTCCAGTTCGGCATCATTGGACTGTTTGTGTTCTATATAGGACATATCCTCTCCGATCTCGTCTGGTACTCAATTGTCAGCTTCCTGATCGGTTCCGGCAAACGCTACTTCAACAACCTGATTTACCAATCTCTCATCGCCGTCTGCGCCCTTTTTCTGGTCGCCCTCGGCATCTATTTCATCCGTTCCGCCCAAACCGGCGCTTTCCTGCAACACCTCCAGAAAATCGTCTGAAAACGCCTTGGTCCGGTTTGTTTCTGCCCCTCCTGCTATTGCCAATTTCCTTCAGATTCGATTACACCATTTGACCTTGCTTAGCGTCTCTAATCTGTATAGATTGGTAACCCGATTCCACTTAGAGGATTTGGAAGTGAGATGGAGACGATGATAAAGAGACTGATTCCCGTTGTTTTGTTGATTCTCGTGGTGATAGCCGGATGCAGCCGCAAACCGGACGAAGAGCTTCCAGCCCGTGTTGGCGATCTGCAGGTGCTCTGTAAAATTGTCGATCAGGCCAACCTACCGGAAACTTTTCCGGTAACGGTATCGGTCTATTCAGACGTGGCCCGCACGCTTCTGGCAGACACAAAGACGATTACGACCATGAAGGATTCCGTCAACACCGTCGCGTTTACGAATCTGCCGTCGAACTTCATGTACGTTCACATCACTGTTGATGTGCCTTCACTCTCAAGTAGGAGTCGCGAAACCGATCTAACCGTCTACGTCAAATTGGATGGCTTGACCGTCACGCCTATTCAAGTCCTGACAGTCCGCCCCGGCTACGGCGATCTGCAGGTGCTCTGTAAAATTGTCGATCAGGCCAACCTGCCAGAAAGGTTCCCAGTAACGGTATCGGTCTATTCAGACACGGCCCGCACGCTTCTGGCAGGCACAAGGACCTTTACGACCATGAAGGAATCCGTCGACACCGTCGCGTTTACGAGTCTGCCAGTGAGCTTCATGTATGTTCACATCACTGTCAACGTAGATTCACTCGCTAGTACCAGTTGCGAAACCGATCTAACCGTCTACATCAAATTGGAGCGCTTGACCGTCACACCTATTCGAGTCCTGACAGTCCACCCCGGCTACATAGAATGCAGTGATCTGTAGGCCATCGGATCGCTCTGCTTTCTACATCGCCTGTGCGCTCCACAATTACAGTCGGACAATCCGCGATTTTCCCTTCCCGCAAACATTTCGTTGTTTTCGAGTTTATCCCGGTTACCTTTGTGGCTCTCCGGGCGTCTATAGGTATGGGAACGGCTGGTGGGGTAGATGGTATAAAGACGGACGGTGCCGACATAACTGGTGTGGAGACATTGACAACGCTGTGAATTCATGAGAAAGACTATTCTACAAATCGTCGTTATCTGCTTCGTCGCCGCGCTTCTGGCGGTAGGCAATAATCTCGTCAACCCCAACAAAGTCCCCTGGATCGGCAACTGGCCTTCGTCGTTTGACAACACCGATTCCGTTTGGGTTTCCCCCTCCTATGATGAAAAGAGCGACCCGCCAACCCTACGGCTATCAGAAGCGTTCGACCGCTTTGCATCCAAGACCTATCTCTTTGTTGACGCTCGGGAGCCTGAGGAGTATCAGGCGGGGCATATCAAGAACGCGATCAATTTGCCGTTCGATACTTTCGATGACCACTGGGCGCAGGTCGAACCACTACTTCCCAAGGATGCCAAGATCGTCACGTACTGCTCCGGTACTGAATGTGATGCCAGTCTGTTGCTTGCGCGGCTGCTAATCCAGAAATATGGTTACGAGAGCATTGAAATTTTCTTTGGTGGCTGGCCGGCTTGGAACAAGCACAAACTTCCGATTGATGGCAAATACGATGAATAGGTTTCTAACTAACAAATATCTGGTCTTCTTGATCCGGCTGGCGATCGGTATCGTGTTTGTCTATGCTGCCGTCTCCAAGATTACACATCCTGATCTGTTCGCCCGCATCATCTACAACTATCACATTCTTCCCGGTGGCGTCATCAACCTCTTTGCGTTGTTCCTGCCCTGGATAGAAATCCTCTGCGGCTTCTTGCTGATCATCGGATTCTGGCACAAAAGCGCAACCGCGATTCTCGGTGGCGTGACGGTTGTATTCATCATCGCCTTGTCGGTGGCGTTGTTCCGCGGAGTCAATATCGAATGCGGTTGTTTCTCGACAACTTCCAAAGCCAAGGGACCGGTGATCGACTTGATCGTCCGCGACACTATCATGTTGGTCGGCTGCACTCTGATTTTCGCCGCCAACAAAACATTCCTCGCCCTTGACGGTCTCCGCCGCCGTCTCTAAATCCGCAGCTTCAGGTTTTCCGCAATGCTGGAAGCTTCGTCTTCTCGAGCACTCCCGCATCGAGGCCGTAGGTCAAGCCCTCTCGGGGCTTGACACGATTCGTCAGGCCTCAAGAAGGCCTGACCTACGATTCTACTTAGCCTCGGTCGGTTTCGCGAGTATTCCTGCATCACGCATCAGATGCTTCACCAGCAGTATCTGTCCAAAATGCGTTGCAAAATGCTCAAGCACATGATACAACGTCCAGGTGCGCGAGAAATGATTTGTCTTCGCCAACGTGTAGAGCTTGTCCAGATCTTTATCGTGCCACTTCTTCATTTCCGTGTAGATCACGCGACGCCCTTTGGTCAGAATGGCAAGATACTTCTCGGCTGTGAACCCTTTCAGGTAAGTTGGATGTACGCCCTCTGCCGGCAGCGGCATACCATCATCCTCGATTCCGCAAATCTTCTGAATGAGTGCTTTGCCTTCCGGTTCCCACTCGATTTCATTTGGCGCAATCTTAATCCACCAAACTTCCACCAGCGACAGATGCGCCAGCAGCATGCCAACGGTATTCATCCCCGGCTTCTGCTGCCATTCCAGTTGGTCGACGGTCAGCGAAACAACTTCCTTCTTGAGTCGCGCCAACTGGTCATCAAACTGTGCGGCGAACAGACCAATTCTGCCCTGCGTTCTTGGATCGTAGCCCCGTGCGATTTTCATTTCGCGCTTCTTCATGGATACCTCTCATGATCGTTCAGAATAGTTACGATTTGCACCCAGCGTTATGCCGGTGCCAGCCTCTCATGTAAATATAACGTGTTGTGAATAGTGTTCGTTCCAAACAACAGAGAATCTTTGCTTGTTGTGCCAAAGCCTAACCCCACTCAAAGGGGCGTTACCTGACACCGTGCCGGGTGCCCCGCCGCTTGAGGTGGGTTTTTAATTGTCTTTCCCGCGCAGGCGGGAATCCAGAGGGCTTGGAGGATATTTACGCACGCCGTTATGCCTTCGGACTTGTTGCGCGGCGTACGTCCTGAGGTTGTCCCATAAGCGTGATTTTGGCGGACGGACTGAAGATTTTTTGTAGGGGCGATCCTCGTAGTCGCCCGTTGACCCTTCATTCCACCAATGTTCATGCGGGTCGCCGCAAGGGCGACCCCTACATATTGTACGCCGTACTTGGCTCGTATGCCCAAAGCGTAACTTATGGGACAACCTTTCCTCGTACGCCGCGCCCTATTCCCCTCTTGAAAGAGGCTAGGGATGTGTTGTTGCTTGTTGTGTCAGTATCGTAGGTTAGGCCTTCTTGAGGCCTGACGAATTGTGTCAAGCCCCGAGTGGGCTTGACCTACTTGGCTATATGCTCAGAACCCCATTCGTAATAGCCGTCTTTCTTGTTCCGTTCGAGAAAACGAAGTCGAGTTTGTTGCACACGATGGGATTGCCCTTGGCGTAAACAATGTCCTTATGATACACTTTGTCTGGAGAGGTGAAGCTGTCTACTCCAACAATGCCGCCAAGGAAATCACTTCGTCCATACGCCCAATGGAACCCGGCCTTTTCATCCTCCAGGACATTCCCGGTGACAACAGCC
>CAIVAP010000045.1 GCA_903903945.1 uncultured bacterium
CTCTGACGACTTGCTGCGGTCGGTCGTTGCCTATGATTTTAAGCATCCCAACAGAGTATCCAAGGACCAGATTCGCACTCTCGAAAATCTGCATGACAACTTCGCCGGGCACCTCGGTTCGACCCTATCGACAATTCAGCGCGCGATGGTCGACACTGAGCTGGTCAGCGTCGATCAAATCACCTATTCCGAGTTCATTATGTCGCTAGTTAATCCGTCGAACACGTTTACAGTCAGCGTCGAACCGCTGGAGGGAATGTGTTTGATCGATTTCAATCCGACGTTGGCGTTCATCTTCATCGATCGAATGTTCGGCGGTGTCGGCAGATTCCTGGAAGCGGAACGTGAATTGACGGGAATTGAGAGAGCAGTGCTGACCAAAATTGCGATGAGCGTCTTTCAGGAGTTGGAGAAGACTTGGAGTTCGGTGGTCAAGATGCAAATTCGGCAGGTGTCCTTGGAGAGCAATCCGCAATTTGTACAGATCGTACCCCCCGGCGAGACGGTAATCGTGATCAGCATGCAGGTCAAGATGCTAGGCAATTCCGGCCTGTTGACCATTTGCTATCCGTATGTCACGCTTGAATCGATCATGAAAGACCTGATAGGCAAAAGCTGGGTTGATCAGTCGAGAAAAGGGGATACCGAGCTGGATATTACCACGAACAGTAATAACCTGCAGGAGGTCTATGCCGAAGTGACCGCGCAACTGGGCTCGGCGCAGATCACCATCAGGGATTTCGTCAACCTGAAGGTTGGCGATGTTATTCAACTGGACCAGCGTGTCAGTCAACCGCTGGACATCTATGTGCGCGGCGCGAAAAAATACCTTGCCAGACCCGGCGTTGTAGGGAAAAAAACTGGATTTCAGGTCATCGGTCCTGCCGAGAAATAGGAGAGACACATGCCAGACGACATGCTCACAAGCGAGCCACAAGACGATCAGGAGATTCCGGCAACGCCCGTACCTCCACCGGAACCGGAAATGGACGACTCTTCAACTCCCCCGGCGATGCAGGCTGTTCCCAGCGATCAGATCGAAACGGTAAGTGCGATCGATGATGAGGTTGAACGAATTATGCTCGAAGAACTGGCGCGCGCCGAATCAGTAGGCTCCACGCCGTCGATTGCTGACACGCTGGCGCCGTCTGCGCCCGCTCCGGAAATCAAGATGCCGGCGCCCGCCTCAAAGGACATCCCGGTTGTCAAGCCAATCGAGTTCGGCAAGTTCGATCGTACCGAGTCGACTGGTCAGCCGAAAAATATTGATATCCTGATGGATGTCAAGTTGCCGGTTGCCATTGAATTGGGACGCACCGAAATGACTATTCGCGATATCCTGGGTCTTTCCGCAGGTTCGGTGGTCGAATTGAACAAACTCGCCGGCGAACCGGTCGACCTATTGGTGAACAACAAGACTGTTGCCCGTGGCGAAGTGGTTGTTGTCGACGAGAATTTCGGACTGCGTGTGACCAGTTTGATCTCGCCGGAAGACAGGATTAAGAGTCTCTAATGTTACGCAAACCCTCCTCTTCTTGGCTGTTCGGTCTGACGGTGTTACTGGCAAGCGCTCCGGTCTGGGCTGACGAAAAGGCGGTGCCCGGTCTGAGTGGCGACATCGGTCC
>CAIVAP010000046.1 GCA_903903945.1 uncultured bacterium
TCGCCACACCGCCGATACGGTCGCTGCTGCTGCTGATGGCGGCGATTAGTATCATCGGGCTGCCCTACCCGTCGCTGCTGCCGATTTTCGCCAAGGACATTCTGCATGGCGGTCCGCGCACGCTCGGTTTCCTGATGGGAGCTACCGGCGTCGGCGCGCTGACCGGCGCAATTTATCTGGCTTCCCGACGAAGCGTCATCGGTCTCGATAGAGTGCTTTCGCTGGCTGCTGGACTGCTTGGCATCGGACTCATCTTCTTCTCGCTGTCTCGCATCTTCTGGCTGTCACTCGGCATGATGTTTTTCATCGGCCTCGGCATGATGACACAGGTGGCCTCCACCAATACACTTCTGCAAACCATAGTAGATGATGACAAACGCGGTCGCGTGATCAGTTTGTTCATCCTGTCGTTTATGGGGATGGTACCTCTGGGGACGCTGATCGCCGGTTCCATTGCCAGCGCCATCGGGGCGCCACTGACTCTGGCGATTAACGGCGCGGTCTGTATTGTCGCCTGCCTGATCTTCATCATCCAACTCCCCAAGTGGCGCAGACAAGTCCGCCCGATTTATGTTGCCAAAGGTATCCTACCGCGTTTCGGTTCGACGGAATAGTCAGTAGGATAGGCGTTCCGAAGCCATAAATCTGGCAGCAGGGACATCAGAACGGGGATATGTTATTCCCCCTTATTAAAGGGGGATTAAAGGGGGTTGTCTTTCTTCTCGGTGGATAGGCGCTTACAACCCCCTTGGTCCCCCTTTGCTAAGGGGGAAAATCAACTGCCAATCCCGAATACCCCACGCATTTTTCCCCTTGACATCATACATTTTATCGAGCTTACTATCAACGGCATTGATATGCTTGGAAAGGCAGGGTGGATGAATGGGGAAAGTGTTTGAAGCAAGACTATTCTTCAGGGAAGCAACGCACAACAGTCTGTGAGGTATCAGGTTTCACTATTGGCCTTTGAGGCGATGGAGGTATTCATATGAAGTGGCTGTCTATATTTTTCTTGGCTACAGCGCTGTTAGTGCTCCAATCGTGTTCAAAAGAGAAGTCCACCGAACCTGCTACGCGGGTGCCGATCTTGACCACTGCCTCTGTCAGCGCGATCATGCAGACATCTGCAACATGCGGCGGAACGATCACATCTGATGGCGGAGCAACGGTAACCGCTCGCGGGGTATGCTGGAGTACCACTCCAACCCCTACAGTGGCTGATAGTAAGACCACCGATAGTACGGGAACAGGCAGTTTTACCAGTTCCATCACCGGATTAACGGGGAGTACCAGTTATTATGTTAGGGCTTATGCCACCAGTGGTGCCGGCACCGGCTATGGCAGCGCGATGCCGTTTACAACCGAAGCAAGCATAACTGGCACGGTAATAGACATAGATGGTAATTCTTACCAGACTATGAAAATCGGTGATCAATGGTGGATGGCAGAAAACTTGAGAGTAACCCACTACCGCAACAGCGTTGCCATACCCAACGTGACTGACAACAATACGTGGGGCGGTCTTACCACCGGGGCTTATTGTAACTCTTCAAACGATGAGACGAGAGTGGCTACATATGGCAGATTGTATAATTGGTTTGCCGTTGACGACAACCGCAAATTAGCCCCAGCAGGCTGGCATATTGCAAGTGATGCTGAGTTGCAGACCCTCATTGATTATCTTGGCGGCGATGCAATTGCTGGGGGAAAAATGAAAGAAGCGGGAACAGCTCATTGGCAAAGCCCAAACATTGGCGCTACCAACGAAAGCGGCTTTTCCGCGTTGCCCGGCGGAATTCGCATTCACCTCGGTTATTCCGCAGGTCCAGGTTACCATGCCCTCTTTTGGTCCCTTACGGCGTCTGATAGTGACAATGCCTGGTCGCGCGAACTGGCTTACGATTTTTCAAACGCAATGCGCCAATACGATCCTAAGACCTGTGGTTTCTCGGTTCGCTGCGTAAGGGACTAACGTGCCGTAGATCAATTCCCCCTCGGGCCTTGATGTTTTCCTTTACAAATTAACCGTCAGGCCTCAAGAAGGCCAGACGCACAGACCCAATTTTCCCCTACCCTCAACACCCGCCGTTGGTTATCCTCTCCCCATGACACGAACACTGATATACGATACTTCGCAGCTTGTAACCTGTCGGCAGGATGGGATGAGTCCCAAGATCAGCGAAACTTTCCGGCGGTTGGAGTTGATCGAGCATGGCGCGATGGTGGTCAACGACCAGCGTATTGAATGGGTTGGCGCGGAATCGGAAATCAGTTCGCAGTATCCCGACCGCCGTTTTGACATCACTGTCGCTGCGAAAGGGGGTGTTGTCACTCCCGGCCTGGTCGATCCGCACACGCATCCGATCTTTGCCGCCACGCGCGAACACGAATTCTATCTGCGCAATGCCGGGAAATCATACATGGAAATCGCCGCAGCCGGAGGTGGTATTCGCAACTCGGTGCGCAAGACCCGCGCCGCAAGCTTTGATCAGCTCTGTCAGAAGGCCGTCCGGTTCCTCGATCAGATGCTAAAATCGGGTACCACTACCATCGAAGCCAAATCGGGTTATGGCCTGTCAACAAAGGCGGAACTCAAGTCGCTGGAGGTCATCCACTGGCTCAATGACAATCATCCTATCGACCTGATTCCGACCTTTATGGGGGCGCACGAATTTCCCGATGAATATCGCGACAACCGCGAAGGCTATGTCCGGCTGCTGATTGACGAAATGATTCCCGAAGTTGCTCACAGCAAACTTGCGGTCTTCTGCGACATCTTCACCGAAGCCGGTGTTTTTGATCTCGATCAGTCGCGTCGCATTATGACTGCCGCAAAAGGGCATGGTCTCAAACTGCGTTTCCACGCGGAAGAGTTGAAATCAATTGGTGGCGCCGAGTTGGCTGCTGAAATGGGAGCCATTAGCGCCGACCATCTGGTGTTTATCACCGATACCGGCATTGCGAAGATGGCCGAAGCTGGTACGATTGCCATCCTGCTTCCGGCGACCACGTTTTTCCTTGGCCACAAGGAATATGCTCCCGCGCGCAAGATGATTGATCAGGGTGTTGCGGTTGCACTGGCAACCGACTTCAATCCCGGCTCCTCCTGCACAACCTCGTTGCCCGCCGTCATGACCGTTGCGGCCATCTATCTCAAAATGACCGCCGAGGAAATCCTCAATGCCGTAACCTTCAATTCGGCCTGTAGTCTCGGCTTGCAGAAAGATATCGGCTCGCTGCAACCGGGAAAATTGGCCGATTTCGTAATCTGGGATGTAGAAAACTATGAACAGATTCCGTACCTTTTTGCACAGAACCCGGTCAGGAGCGTCTTTAAGCGAGGGAGACAAGTCGTATGAGAACTGTCTGCGCAATTTGCGTGACGCTTTTTGTTGCCGGATGCGGCGTTTACTCGTTCTCCAGTTCATCGCTGGGGGGCGTTAAGACTGTGGCGGTTCCGCAGTTCGAGAACAAGACGATGGAGTACGGCATAGAAGGAGACCTGACGGCAAAAGTGATTGATCAACTAATCACTGACAACGCGCTGAAAGTCGTGGCGCTCGCCGATGCTGATGCCGTTCTGCGCGGCGAAATCGTCAAATATGAGCGCGTCGCGTACACCTATGACAAAAGCGACAACGTCAGCGAGTACAAAGTCAATATTTACGTGAACTTCACGCTGGCGCGCAAAGGCGGCAAATCGCTGCTCGAAAAAAACAACATGCTTGGTTTTGGCGTGTATAATGCTGCCGAGCAGACCGAGGATGACGGCAAACAGGCGGCCGTCGATAAACTCGCACGTGATATTGTCGATGAAACTACCAAAACCTGGTAGGCGCTGTTGCGCTGATCGCGTATAAGTTGTATAATACGGTGTCAAGCATAGACATGAGGTTATAAATGAAATCAGTCAAGACCATTCTCTGCCTTATTATCATTCTCATCCTGTCGGCGTCGTTGTTTGCCGATAAGTCCAAGGTCGGTACTACGGCTTACCCCTTCCTGAAAATCGGTGTCGGCGCCAAATCCCTGTCGATGGGCGGGGCATTCGTCGGGTTGGCGGATGATGAATCAGCCGTCTACTACAATCCGGCTGGAATCATCGGTTTCCAACAGAAGGCGATTTCCGGATCATACATGAATTACATTGCCGACATCCAATCGGGCAATCTGATTGCCATTCTGCCAAAATCAGCTCCCGCTGTTGTGGACGTGGAAGGATTGGGGGACGAACCGGTTTTCCACGACGCCCAGTCGGCGTTCGCCTTCTCGGTAGTCTATCTTAACTACGGGAAAATCGACGAGGCCAATGTCTTGGGTGACATCATCGGCGACTTTGGCGGGTCGGACATGGCGATTGGAGCTACCTATGCTCGCAAACTCTCATCGCAATTGGCTTGCGGCGGGACGGCCAAGTTTATTTATCAGAAGATAGATCAGTACTCCTCCACCGGTCTGGCGGTGGATGCCGGTCTGCTCTATCGACTTCGGGACGGCAGAACCAACATTGGCTTTTCTGCGTCAAACCTCGGCGTTCAGCTTTCCGGTTTGTCGCCGGAACACAAAGACCCGCTGCCGATTACCCTGCGCGGTGGCGTCTCGCACCGTACGAGGGAATTGCCGTTGACGGTGGCGGTGGAGGCGGTCTATCCTACTGACAATGACATTTATGGCTCAATTGGGTTGGAGATCCATCCCAATATCCCTATCGCCTTGCGGGCCGGCTACTCCACTTTTGGTCAAAACTACAAGACCGGTGGCAGCAAGGACAACACCGCCGGATTCTCCTTTGGCGCCGGGTTCACACTGGCCAAAATCGCTGTCGACTACGCCTTTCTGCCTTATGCCGATCTCGGTTCACTTCACCGTGTTGGTTTTGCCTATAGGTGGTAGAAGATGAAGCGTCCCTTGTGCTTCAAGCTACTGTTGTTGTCTTGCTGCTTGCTTGGGCTCACCTGCGGCAAATCGGCGCCGTCGCCCCGCGAACGCGTCCTGGACTTTGTCCGCTTGATCCAGGCCGACTCCCTGCCTAATATTCTGCCTTTTATTGACACGGACTCGGTTGCCACCTATGAATACGCCGGCGCCAGGTATGACTCTCTCTCCCTACAGGACAAGAAAAACCGTCTGATTGATGGTTTCCTTAGGGATGGTGAGTACCGCAAGATATGGAGCCGTTCGCAAATTGTCGTCAATGAGGAAAACTTCCTGAACGACACCACTGCCACCGTAGAGATCTCGTTCATCGATCGTGCCACGCGCATTCAATACTATAGCCAGATGGGACTCAAGAAACGCAACGCCATCTGGGTGATCTGCAGCTTCAAAGTCAACTGATCGAAGCCCGATTTTTGCACTGTCGGCGCGCTGCATAGGTGCGTCTAGCTCTGTGCTGCCCCGTCCTCTGTCAGAAGCACAAAATTTTTCCAAAACCGCATTGGATGAGTCATCAATTCACACGTCATTTGGAGGGGGTAGTTCCGATCTGAGTGTCGCATTTGGGCCATTTTCGCAAGCGCATGCACAATGTAGCCTTGTCACGATTCAAATATTGCCTACGGCAAAAAATTTCTTGCGCATCCCCGCCACATTTTGTATGGTGCGGTTTGTTGTATTTGAGAAAGATAGCTGTTCTGATAATATAGTCACGGAGGAGATAATGTCGGTTGGGAAATCGTTTGTTGCCTTAATGGCAATTTGTTATCTGGCAATTCTCTTAGTCGGGTGTACCGGCGATCAAGGTCCGGCTGGTCCTGTAGGATCTACCGGTGTGGAGGGACCCCCGGGGCAAAACCTGACTATCAGCCCGGTTGCCGACTGTACCTTTGGTATTCTTATTGCTAATTCCACGGCGTCCGATTTCGTCGGTGCTGCCAGGGTCTCACTGACCTCGAATACAAGCGCCATTCCCAGCTCTGATCAGGTCGTTGCTCGACGCTTGGACACGGCGCCAACCATCGACGGGATCGACGGTGGTGACACCGAATGGGGTAGTGCCGCCGTATCCACAATTGCGCTGGATTCGTTAGCCGGCAAGTACAACGGGATTGCTTCCGCTTTGGTGCGCGCCGCTTACGACCGGCAGTATGTGTACATGCAAGTCAAGTGGACGGAAGTCGCCATTGACAGCTTCGCTCCGAGCATGAACGTTTACAAGGGCATGTGGTCTTATGACAGCACCGGTCGTTCCGCCAAATGGTCTCGCCGCAGCGGTGGTGAAGACATGCTCTGCCTGGGTTGGCAATTGACCACCGTTACTGGCTGGAGCACTGACGGTATCAAGGCGATCTTTGACGGCTCTGTCTTCCGCACACCGGTTTCCGGAGAGTTAGCCGATCTGTGGGTCTGGCAGTCGACGGAAACCTACTACTCGGGCTTTTTGGGCGACAAAGTCGTGAGATACGCAGACGCTGGCGATGCTTCGCAGTTTGATGCGGGTACCTTGCCGGCCTTCGTGCTTGAGAACCCTGCTACCAGCAGCAAGCCAACCTACATGAGATCGGGTTCGCCGGCGGATGGCACGTCATATCCGCTGAATAGCTACGAATTCACGAAATTCGACACAAAGATGAAGTGGAAGAACCATGCCACGATACCTGGATACATTTCGTTCATTCCCTCCGGTTCGACTGCTGATGTGCGGTCAACCGCCACCTATGATAACGGTACATGGACCGTCGAGCTTCGCCGGTTGAGACAGACTGGCAATGGCGACGACACGATCTTGTGAGCATTGTCGCTTTCAGATGAGAGGCGTTCATGATCTTGACTATAGTTTTGCGGTATTGGAAATATTAGGGAGGAATTAATGCGTAAGTGGAGTTTTATCCTCTTTTGTTTAACAGCGTTGGCTGGCCTGATCGTGTTGGTCGGGTGTGAGGGGGACACCGGGCTGACAGGTGGTCAGGGGGCGAAAGGTCGCCGGGGAACTGCCGGTTATGACCCCGATCAACTGCCGCCTGCAGATCGTGTATTTGCTTTTGCGGTCACTAATGCTACCGAAAATGCAATCAGTGGAAAAAGGCAGGCTTACTTGACCTTCGATTCCACTGCCAAGGCGACAAGAGACACCGTCGTCGCCGGCAGAGTCTCTGTGCCCCCGTTGATCGATGGGCTTGATGGCGAGGAATACGAGTGGGGAGCACAGAAGTCCAAGATGCCTCTGAGCTTTCTCAATCCTGATCCCGGCGTCGCGGACTGCAAGCTAAAGAACGGAGTCGTCCGAGCGGCTTATGACGACGACAACATCTACTTCCAGTTCCAGTGGCAAGAACAACGCGTCGCACCCAAAATCAATGGCGAAGAAGTGGTAGTGGCGGATGTCGGTGAGTCGAAAGAGCTCAACCAACTGAGTTTCTTCTACAGGGGCCCGAGAGCCGATGGGTCTGCCAATATGACCTTAAGGAGGGTGAAGTTGTTTTCCTGCCAGCCTGATTCCGGAACGGACACGAGTTACGCACTTGTGCGCGTAACCTACCATCCCCTGTGTCTTTACAACGACGGGGATACTTGTGGATGTTGGGATCTGCGGCCTACTAATCCCCCCCCCGATATATCCTATCTCTGGGTGCTCAAGCCCGGCGGTGAAGATCGGCTGGTAGTCTTCTTCCCCGATGAGGCGGCAACAGGATGGCAGGATGTTGCGTTTAAGCAGTTCTTCGGCTTCACTAGTACCAATCCCGAAATGCCCAGTAATTTCTTCGTGGATGTCTGGGGATGGGGCGCCGCGAGAACGATGCCAGTGGAAGTGGCAGACGATTGGAACATAAGCGCGGCTGGCGCCAAACCCGACCTCGGTCAGGCACCCTATATCGACAACTACATTCCGGCGGATTCGTTCCCCCGGTATATGAACCGTCGCGATCCCAATGTTCGCACATCCGAGTCAGCAGCTAAATCGACGGCGGCAATCTACCCACTCCGGTATTTTGATGCGGTACCTTATTCGCGCGTCGGCTGGGCAGAGGGCATTGATTCAACGGCACCCGCCGCTCGCGGACTGCGCGTCGACTGCTATCTTCCCGGTATTATAACGACGGTCTCTTCCGGCAGTCGGGCCGATGTTTACACGGCTGCCCGTTTTGACAACGGCGTCTGGACCGTCGAGATGAAGCGTGCTCGCAGAACCCATAACGGCGATGACGTGCAGTTTTAGGAGGAGTCGACTGAAATGAAAAAACTGATGATGCTCATTCTTTCCGGACTGGTGGCGATTCTTCTGCTGCAGGTGATAGGCTGCGAAGGCAATGCCGGCAACCGCGGCATCCCTGGTGGCCAGGGAGACACCGGCGATCCTTACAGCCAACCCATTCCCGAGAACCGCTATTTCGCACTTGCTGTCGGCAACAATAGCGCTGCTGCTCACAACGGCGCGCCAAAACTCTATCTCGTTTTCGACACCCTTCATGCTAACGCCGGCGACACAGTGGTCTGTCGGCGTCTGACCGGGAGCAACGTGCCCGAAGTCGACGGTATTGACGGTGGCAGTGCTGAGTGGGGCGATAAGTTTACTGACGTTGTCTTGCGCAAGGCAGTGCTCTATGACAACAAAATTAACACGGCACGCGTGCGAGCGGCCTACGACCAAAACTACATTTACTTTCAGGTAAAATGGACTGAGGTTGCCGATTCGGCGCTCGGTTTGGCTGTGGCCGAAGACCTTTATCCCACTAAATGGGTTTTTGACTCGCTCCCAAGTACTATTGTCTCGGGGCAAAGGACGGAGTACTGGAGCAGAGTTGTCATGGGAGACGAAGACCGGGTGATGTTGATGTTCGAGGTCAAGCACCTCAATTGGTTTGAACACGATGGTTGCTTGGTGACCTGCCATGCCGGCACCGCCACTACCCTTCCCGGGACAAACTACCACAGCACGAAGAGTGCGAAGGCCAGAATGGATATCTGGAGTTGGTCTTCCATTACCTCCAATCCGACCGGTTATGCAAACGACAAATATATGGATGGAACCGGTCAGATTCCAAACGAGTTTGAACCGCTCGGATACTCGGATGGCATCAAAGGGGATATTGGTCGGGCGACTTCGATGACCAACTTGTTCTTTGTGTACACTACTTCCGGGTCTACAAGGACCATTTCGGCTTACCACCCGCTGTATCAGACGGCGACTGATCCTGACTCGATCGCCACTTATCCCCTCTGGGATTGGCAGATCACGACATACACAGCTACGGGTTGGCGCCAGGGATTTGCGGTTCCAACTTTCGTAACGACAGTCCCGACTCTGAGTCGTGCGGACATCATTTCGAGTGGCAAGTTTGATAATGGAACTTGGACCGTCGAGTTCAAACGGCTCCGCGCCACCGGCAACGGAGATGATACCAAGTTCTAAGCGCTGCCATGCGAGAGTCTGATTAGAATTGATTTCTCAGGCCGTTGCTGCCAAGCAACGGCCTTTTTCTTTGGTTATCCGCTGCCAGAGCATCCCTTCAGTACTGTCGACACCGCGCAAATCCGTTTGCCGTCGTAATTCCCCTTGCCATCTGCTTGTGTTTTGCTTATCCTTTCTTAGGTTATCCATATTCACGCCCATGCTGTGTGGGTGAATACGTGATTGGGCAGAACATGCTTCTAAAAAGCCGCGACATCTACTTACGATTCCTGCGAAAGACCGATGCTGCGCGGATGTTCGCCGCCGTCGAGGAAAGCCGCGAGGGACTTGAGAAATACGTGACCGGGCCGAGGCGATTGCATTCGGTGCCGGAGGTGGAGCAGATCGAGCACGCCATGGTCATGCGCAGGAAACGACAGGGGTACGTTTTCGGAGTCTTCACGACGCGGGGGAAACAGCTTGTCGGCTGTATCAGCATGCATAGCGTCACCGAGAGGACTCGCTCTGGCGAAATCGGCTGCTGGGTGCGAGCCTCTCAGACCGGAAAGGGAATCGCCACGGCAGCCGTCGCTCTGGTCGTGCTCTTTGGCTTCGAGGAGTTGAAGCTACATAAGATTGTGCTCCGTGCTGCCGTTGACAACCCGGCTTCCCGGCGCATCGCCGAGAGAATGGACTTCGTCTATGAAGGTACCCAGCGTCACGAGGAACTCATGCAGCGCGGCTGGGTAGATCTGAACTGTTACAGTATACTCGAGGACGAATACCGCAAGCTGAAGCCGAAGATCAACAAACTGGCCAACGGCAAAAAAGACTGACAGGTTCTGTCAGGGGTAGGGCATAGATTGAACATTAACGTGAGACAATGAGGAGCTTCAATGCTTGCTAAAGTCATCTCGTCCGCGGTTCTGGGTATTGATGCTTACAAGGTGGAAGTCGAAGCCGATATCACGCCGCAGCTCCCCGCTTTCGCCACTGTCGGTCTTCCCGACGGCGCGGTGAAAGAATCAAAAGAGAGGGTGCAGTCGGCGATCAAGAATTCCGAGATCAATTTCCCCACCAAGAAGGTTACGATCAATCTGGCTCCGGCGGACATTCGCAAAGAGGGGTCGGCGTTTGATCTGCCAATGGCTATCGGCATTCTCGCCGCCACGGGGCAGATCATGCGCGAGTCCTTTGATGACTTGGTCATGCTCGGCGAATTATCCCTCGACGGTACGCTCAAACCAATCCCCGGCGTGCTGCCGATGGCGATGAACATCCACAAGAACGGTATCCGTGGTATGATCGTCCCCCGCGAAAATGCTTCCGAGGCTGCGATGGCGGAAGGATTGGAGGTCTATCCGGTCGGCTCTCTCCGGGAGGCGGTCGCCTTTCTCGAAGACGAACGGTTGGTTGCTCCGTTCAGGATCGATATGAAAGCGGTCTTCAACACGGCGCGCCATTACACCATCGACTTTGCCGAGGTCAAAGGTCAGGAATCCACCAAACGCGCACTTGAAATTGCCGCCGCCGGTGGGCACAATATCATTCTTGTCGGTCCTCCTGGGTCAGGCAAAACCATGCTGGCGCGTCGTCTGCCAACCATTCTCCCGGACATGACGCTGGAAGAGGCGCTCGAAACCACCAAAATTCACTCCGTTGCCGGCATTCTTCCTGCCGACACACCGCTGATCGCCACCCGCACGTTTCGCTCACCACATCACACGATCAGCGATGCCGGCCTGATTGGCGGCGGTCGTATACCGAGACCGGGGGAAGTGTCTCTTTCTCACAACGGCGTGTTGTTCCTCGATGAACTGCCGGAGTTCCGCAAGGATGTTCTCGAGATGTTGCGGCAACCCTTGGAGGATGGCTTCGTCACGATTTCCCGCGCCATGACTTCACTGACCTATCCATGCAAGCTCATGCTCGCCGCTGCCATGAATCCCTGCCCCTGCGGTTATTATGGCGATATCACCCACGAATGCAGTTGCACGCCTGTACAGATGCAGAAGTATCACAGCCGCATTTCGGGACCGCTGCTTGACCGGATTGATATTCACATCGAAGTCCCCGCGGTCAAGTACAAGGAACTCTCTGACACCGGCATGGCGGAGAAATCGGAACTCATTCGCGAACGGGTCAATGCTGCGCGTCAGCACCAGCACGACCGCTTCGCCGGACAGAAGCATATCCACTGCAATGCGCACATGGAATCGAAAGACATCCGCGACTTCTGCCCACTGGACGAAAAATCGCACGATCTGTTACGCACGGCGATCAGCAGACTCGGACTCTCGGCGCGCGCTTATGACCGCATCATCAAAGTCGCCCGCACGATAGCCGACATCGACGGCATCACCAACATCCAGTCGGCCCACATCGGTGAAGCGATCCAGTATCGGAGTTTGGATAGAAATCTGTGGATGAATTGATGAGTAGTTGGCTTGACCAACGGAGCTACTGAAACAGGTGCAGACTTGAAGCAATGATCAGCATTCCTGCCATGACCCCCAAAATGGCGATATGAGAACTCTTCCCTTCGCAAGACAAGGGTAGTAGCTCATCAAAACTGATGAAGACCATGATCCCCGCAACAGCAGCGAGACAGCAAGACAGGACGACAGGAGTGAGAAATGGTACCAATACTAACATACCGATGACAGCGCCCACTGGTTCGGCGATTCCCGAAAGAAAAGAAAACCAGAAGGCCTTTTTCCTGCTCCCAGTTGCGTAGAAAATCGGCATGGCTACTGCGACACCTTCAGGAATGTTGTGCAACGCTATCGCAACGGCCAGTGAGAGACCCAGTCTGATGTTTGCCACTGAACTCACGAATACCGCAAGACCTTCTGGGAAATTATGGATTGCCAGACCGATGGCGATCAGAACCCCGGCTCTCATGGTCTTTTTGTCGAAGCCCCTTCTCTCGATACGTTCTTCTATATAATTATGCGGAATCAGGAAATCGAGGAACATGATCAAGATTATTCCCCCGAAAAAGAATGCATTCGCTCTCAGAAAACCTGCGGTGGTGATGGCATTGGTTAGGATTTCTACGAGTGAGACGTAGATCATGACTCCAGCTGACAATCCCAGAGAAAACTGCAGATACGACTTTTTCAGATCTCTGATCAGAAAGGGCACAAGGCTTCCGATCGATGTAAAGAGGCCAGCTGCAAGAGCCAACAGCAGGGGAAGCCAAATCCTGGAATCGTACATGTCGTGCATTTCTATTATGGTCATTTGCAGTCAGGGTTGGAGTTCGCGAGCCGAGCTAAAACACAATGACCTTATCAGCCCAGATGGTCCAGTCGGTAAGTTCATCCATGGAGCTCTTGCGAACGCCCTCAACGAGTTCAGTTTCCATGATGCCTCGAGCATTCATGCACGTTTCGCACGCACCGACCAGAGCTTTGCTTTGTGCAAGGCTTTTGATCATTCGCTCAAGATTGTAATAACCGGATGGCGTTTTCTGCACTGCTTTGGCGCAGCCAACCGAATCGGCCAAGAGAAACAGGCACAATTCCGTATCTTCTTGTTTGCAGAGCGACAGGGCGAGTCGTAGCCCGTTGTATGATCTCTCCGTCCCGTAAGGAGGGTCGTTTAGAATCAGCAGGTATTTCATTTGTCAACCTCGCGAGTTTCAATTCGTTTATTGCCTGGTCTGCAAGTGAAGCAACCTTCATGCGACGGGACTATCATGGTGTCCGACACACTGTCTATTTCTCTCACCAGTAATTTTCTATGCTAATATGACCTATTCTGCAATCAAAATCGATGATTTTCCACTTGACGGATTATGAGCATATGCTTATAATGTAGACCGGAGAGAAAAATATGGCTAGACCAAAATGTGCCCGACTAGTAAACGAATTTCCCAACACAACGTTTTTCAAACCCCGGGGAATCCCACTTGTGGAACTGGACGAGGTAACGCTGGCATTTGATGAGTATGAGGCATTGCGTCTTGCTGATCTTGAAGGTCTTTATCATGAGGGCGCGGCTCTGAGAATGAATATTTCTCGTCCGACATTTGGCCGCATCATAGAGTCTGCCCATAAGAAGGTGGCAGACGCTCTGATCAACGGTAAAGCGATAAGAATCGAAGGAGGTGTCGTTACAATGGCACAGAAGCGAACATTCGAATGTTCTGATTGTGGGCATTCTTGGGAAGTCCCGTTCGGTACCGGGAGACCAGCAGCTTGTCCGAAGTGCGCAAGCAACAATCTGCATCGAGCCGAAAATGAGCGCGGGCTTGGTAGAGGCGATAGAGGTATGGGTTGCCGCAGACGCCGTGGCAATACAACAGCATCAGCAAAGGAGACGAAATGAGAATAGCAGTAGCATCGGATGACGGGGTTTCGATCGCCGGACACTTTGGAAGATGTGCGGGATTCATTATCTTCGACATTGACAACGGAATCCCTCGGAAGCTGGATTATCTGGCGAATACATTCGGACACCATCATCACGGGGAATGTGATCACCAGTACGAGGGAGGGCATCATGGACACGATGCCTTTGCCGACGCCCTCCAGGATTGTCAAGCTGTCCTCTGTCGTGGCATGGGCCGAAGAGCTGTCATGGATTTGGAAGCAAGAGGGATCAAGGCGGTCATCACTTTGCAAGAAATAGATGCAGAGGGCGCCGTGAAGCTATTTGCCCAAGGCCAGCTGCCGGCGACAAATGATTCTGCCTGCTCTCATTGAGAGAAGCCAGATATCCAGCATGGGCACCCCGCTCAGCAAAGTGATGAAGCCGCAGTTTTGTAGATCCGGCCTACTCGGTGCTTGACCTTCCTTTGAGTGAGAAACCCGACATTTTCCCTCAATGTGTCGAAGAACATGTCGGGTTTCTCGTCCCATGTTCCGTGAGAAGTGTGTCACGTTGCTGGCGCGCGAGTGCTCGAGAACGCTTCGCAATGCCTGCATGGGACTCGGAACGCCGACCTACGAAGGAAGCCTGGATTCCCGCTTTCGCGGGAATGACTTTCTTCTGGAACGTCTCAACGCGATTATTTCCTTGCCAATTCCTCTGAACTCCGCTTTCATTTCTGCCGAAACCACTCATGGTAGGAGGGTACTATGAAGACGTTTATTTTGATGACCAAGTTGTCGCCGGAATTTATCAAGAACCCGAAGACGCGCGCCGCCAAAGGCAGAGCGTGGCTCGACAAGGTCAAGAAATCGTGTCCGCAAGTGAAATTTCTCAATCACTACGCGCTTCTGGGGAACTTCGATTTTATGGACATCTACGAAGCGCCTGATGAAGAAACCGCCGCGAAAGTGTCGCTGATCAGTCTGGCGAACGGCGCTACTGCGGCAGAAAGCTGGACAGCAATACCATACAAACGGTATCTCAAAGTCATCAAAGACCTATAAGCCGGGAAATGATTGACTATTGAACAAGTTCCGCTTCTATCCGTATTCTATCAAGACAGGTGGGGCAGATTGCGTTTATTGTGCCGATGATTTCGGCAAGGTATTGACATCGTGAGGTTGCTAAATTGACGATCAAGAAACTCCTTTTCCTACTAGGTCTGTCGGGCGTTGTCGTGTTGTCGCTTTACGCCCAAAGTACCGCCGGTAACAAGATTAGAGTCAGGTCGAACAGTCTCCAGTCGGACAGCATCAAAGTTTGGGTCTTCTTCCATGACAAGGGCAACGCTTTGGCGCCGCTATTTAAGAAGGCGGCCGTAAATGACCGGGCAAGACAACGTCGTGCCGCAAGGGGTAGTGTCAGCGATTATGATACCTACGACCGCGAAGTGAATCCTGAATATATTGCGCAGATTGCTCCGCTGGTGAAGCGTGTCGCACAAACATCGCGTTGGCTCAATGCGGTCAGCGCTTGGGCGGTACCGTCAGGACTCAGTCGACTCGCGGAGTTTGAATTTATCGACAGCGTGAAGGAAGTCGCCGTCTTTGTTCGCAAGCCGGAGCCGACCGTCGAAGCTGATTCGATGAGGATGTTGAAACCAGAATCACCTTATCCCCCCGACTACGGCGAGTCCTATGCACAGTCCGCCCAAATCGAGGTCGACGTGCTTCATGACCGCGGTCTGACCGGAACCGGCATAACCATACTCATGCTCGACACCGGTTTCAAATTGTCACATCCGGTATTCTCACAACTCAAGATTGACTCGACGTATGATTTCATTAACAATGACACGGACGTTGAAGACGCTCAGGATCCGTCGGGGATCATTCAGCAATCACACGGAACCGCGACATTGTCGATTATTGGTGGCTATGATTACGGCAATATGATTGGCGTTGCTTACGATGCGACTTTCCTCTTGGCGAAAACTGAGATTATCGGCCAGGAGATAAAGGCGGAAGAGGATAATTGGGTGGCTGCAGTCGAATGGGGTGAGCCCTTGGGTGCAGAGGTTGTCTCCAGTTCGCTCGGTTACAACGATTGGTATACGTGGGAAGATATGGATGGCCGCACGGCCACCTGTACGATTGCTGCCACCATTGCTGCTCGACACGGCCTGATTGTTGTCAATGCAGCCGGCAACGAAGGGCGCACTTCGCAATACCCGACCCTTATCGCTCCCGCAGATGGTGACAGTGTAATCGCCGTCGGGGCTGTGGCCTTGACGGGAGAAATCTCCGGTTTCTCATCCAATGGCCCGACCTTTGACGGCCGGATTAAGCCGGATATATGTGCTCTGGGGGTGGGCGACCGGATTGCCAATCAGTCCGGTGGTTACGGTAACGGAAGCGGCACTTCTTTTGCCACTCCTCTAGTGGCGGGTGCATGTGCTCTGTTGCTACAAGCTCACCCAAATTGGCACTACGACAGCCTTTATCGCGCCATTACCAGTACGGCGACGCGAGCTGCAAGTCCTGATACTGTGTACGGTTATGGTATCATTCGCGCTTACCAAGCCATGCATTTCGGGTCGGACACGACTGCAACCTTTACAATTTCCGGCAATACCGGTATGGCGGGCGTGACCCTGAGTTATAATGATGGAACGTTAAAGACCGCAACTTCGAATGCTGACGCCGCCTACTCGCTCGTTGTCTCTTATGGCTGGGCAGGTACGGTAACGCCGACCAGAACCGGATATACCTTTATGCCCGATCACTTGGACTTTGCCAATGTCCTGGAAGATATGGGAGGACAGGATTTCGTCGCATCATCCGAGACTATTTCCGGCGTTGTCGCTGCGCCCAATCCGTTTACAGGGTCCGTGGACTTCGTTTTTTCGCTGCGGACTGCCGGAGAAGCGAGATATCGGATTTACGACCTCGCCGGAGAGAAAATAGCCGAGAAATCGGCATCGTTTACTCTTCCAGGCGAAGTTAGCTCCTTAACTTATCGTCTCTCCTGGGACGGTCGAAATTACAAAGGTGACCAGGCTGCTGCAGGCGTCTATATTGTGTATTTCGCCAGCCCGGGTATCGAAACGACCCTGAAAGTTTTCAAGAAAGAGTAGCAGAACAGCTTTCCGGTCCTCTCCGCACTCATCGCAAATACCCTTTTCGACGGTTCTCTTCGACCGAGGTCACTCCCTTTCGCGTTGACAGCCCGCCTCGAAAGCAGTATACTTACTATCTATGACGCGGCACTAGCGTCCGCGTCTTGGCTTTTGCTTTCCTGGGTTCTTCAGTGGTGACGCTAGTCCACGAAAACCCAGAATAGATCAAAACCTTGGCGGTTTTGAGAGTTTGTGGTTCAAACCATTGCGGTTTGACAGAGACGAGTAGCCCAGCCCCTTGTGGGTGCGCTACGGCACAGAAGGAAGTGATTTTCGATGTCGGAAATTTTAGCTGAAGTGTATCGTAACAGGACGGTCGAATCCGTTCATTACGGTTCCATCGTCGTCAGCGATAAGGACGGTAACGTACTCTACTATCATGGCGACGCGAATCTGATTACTTACACGCGGTCATCGGCGAAAGCCTTTCAGTTTCTGCCGGTTTATGAATCGGGTGCGGTTAAGCGGTTCGGTTTTTCGCCGCAACAGATCGCGATTATGCTTGCTTCACATACGGGCACGCAGCAGCATGAACAGATGGTGAAGTCCAACCTCGATCTGATAGGTCTTGACGAATCGTACCTGAAATGCGGCACGCACGTGCCAATCGACTACCAGATGAAGGGCTATATTCCATACGAAGGGCAGAAATTTTCGCAACTCGTACACAACTGCTCCGGCAAGCACTCCGGACAACTGGCACTGGCGCTGCATATCGGCGATGACCCCAAGAACTATATTGATCCCGACTCCAAGACGCAGCAGTTGGTGAGGCAAACGGTTGCTGAGGCGTACGACTACCCCGTCGAGAAAATTCAAATGGGCACAGATGGCTGCTCGCTGCCAAACTTCGCGCTGCCACTCAAAAAAATGGCGAAGGCGTACGCGATGCTCGTCACCAAATCCAGCGAGTCGGCGATTCGCCGTGAAGCATATCAGACCGTAATCTCCGCCATGCAGCAGTATCCACTCATGGTCTCCGGTCCCGGACGTTGTGATCTGGCTGTGACCGAGGCCTGTAAGGGTGATGTTATTCTGAAGGTTGGTGGCGAAGCGATCGAAGTTATCGGCGTGCTTTCCAGAGGACTCGGCATCGCGATCAAGATTTCCGATGGCAATCCGCGTGCGCTTTTTCCGGTGATCGTCGAGACGCTGCGTCAGATCGGCGCGCTCGATGATTCGCAGGCTCAGGTGCTGGCGAAGTTTACGCGTCCACGGTTGTACAACTTCCGCGACCTGCACATTGGCGAGATCCTGCCGTGCTTTACGCTAAGGCGAGGGTAGCTTGAGTAGTCTTCACCCAGACAATAACAATTTCGATGTTCTTAACGGCAACATTCAGGAGCAGCAATGGAGCATTTTGCAGAACCGTATCGGATAAAAGTAGTCGAGCCCATTAATCTGATCTCGCGCGAAGAACGCGAGCAAAGAATTCGTGAAGCGCACTTCAATATCTTCAATGTAAAATCCCGCCATGTCTTTATCGACCTCCTGACCGATTCCGGTACCGGCGCGATGAGCGACAATCAATGGGCCGGCATGATGTTGGGCGATGAAGCCTACGCGCAATGCGCCAACTACGAACACTTTGAGAGCACCCTGCGCGACGTATTTGGTTTTAAGTATTTCATTCCCGTGCATCAAGGGCGTGTGGCCGAGAACCTGCTGTTTTCGAACATCGTTAAACCTGGTGACTACATTCCGAATAACACGCACTTCGACACGACGCGCGCCAATACGCTGCACAAAGGCGGCTATCCCGTTGATCTCATCTGCTCCGAGGCTCGGGACCCGCATTCGCAGTATCCATTCAAAGGCAACATGGATGTCGCTCGACTGGAAGAGTTCATCCGCGAGAAGGGCGCCGCCAAGATTCCGGCATGTTTCCTGACCGTGACCAACAATTCCACCGGTGGACAGCCGGTATCGATGGCGAACATTCGGGCGACCAAGGAAGTGCTCGACAAGTTCGGCATCCCGCTCTATTTCGATGCCGCTCGCTTTGCCGAGAACGCTTACTTCATCCAGCAGCGGGAAGCGGGGTACAAAGACAGAACGATTATCGATATCGTCCGCGAGATGTTCAGTTACGGCGATGGTGTGCTAATGTCGGCCAAGAAAGACGGGTTGGTGAACATGGGTGGTTTCATCGGAATCAATGACGCCGAACTGGAAGAGAAAATCACTAATCTGATGATTCTAATCGAGGGCTTCCGCACTTACGGCGGTCTGGCAGGCCGCGATCTGGAAGCGATCGCACGCGGCATTTATGAAGCGCTTGATCCGCGCTATCTTGAATTCCGCACCAAACAGGTCAAGCTCCTGGGGGAGGAATTGATGAAACGTGGCGTCCCGATCATCGAACCGACCGGCGGGCATGCGGTCTTTATCAACGCCGGCGAATTCTTACCCAACATTCCGCCCAGCGAATTCCCCGGCCAGAGCGTCGTGATCGCTCTTTATCGCGAGGGTGGCATCCGCTCTTGCGAGATCGGTTCGATCATGTTTGAATCCAAAGATCCGACCACCGGCAAATCGGAGTATGCACCCTACGAGTTGGTGCGTCTCGCTGTACCGCGCCGCGTCTATACGAACGCGCATTTGATGCATGTAGCTCTTTGCATGGAGAAGATTAGGGACTACAAGGACAAGCTGGTTGGCTTCGACATCGTTCATCAGTCGAAATACCTCCGCCACTTCACGCTGAAGCTCGAAGAGAAGAAGTCGGTCCGCACGTCTGTGTAGCGGCGCACGGCGTGCGCCGGATGGGTTCGATTGGTCAGATACAGCGGTGTCGGTGTAATAGAATATCCCCCTTGGCTGGTTGCCGGAGTGCAAAATGGAAGGCGAAGACTTGATCATTAGCTGCAATTATCGGAGAGGCCAGTTTCCAACAGAACTGTCAGAATACCACGAGGTCGAGATTTTTCGCGATCGCATCGACGGTTGGCTGCTTTCGATCGCTGAGCAAGTTGAGATAATACCTCATGCGGGTTTCGCTCTCTTGTATCTAGTCTCTTCGTATTTTGAAATGATCGCGCAATATGTAAACGGTGAAGATAGCGATGGACGGAGCAAAGAATATTTTGCGAAGGGTTTCCGGGAGGTCTATGGGGAAAGCTACCTTGAAAGCTCTCGCATCGACCTCTTGCTCCTGTACAAAGGACTCAGGTGTGCAATCTACCACAGCGGCCTCCCGCGCGGAAATATCGTCCTCAGCGGGGCGTACGCAAGGGCGTTCGAGAGTGAAGGGGACATGCTCAAGATCAATCCACACATATTGCTGAAGGACGTCCGCAATCACTTTAGTGGCTACATTGCCAAGCTGCTGGATCAGTCGGAACAGGCGAGTCGCGATAATTTCCTCAAACGTTTCCACTTGGCCTGCAAAGTGAAATAGAAGCGCAGATCGCAGATGCGCCCGCACCCGCCGCCTTCGTAAAGCTTCAACGCAAGTCTCCTAATCCTCTTGTCCTGCTTCTCTCCAGACTTTATCCGGGCTAATTGGCTCTGCTTGTTCCTGCGTGAGGTTGTTCGCATGGATATCTGCGACGATGAAGTTCTCTGGAGAAACTGGGCTGCCCGAGAGTCTCCGCAGCATGATAAGTTGTCCGGCATGGGTCATCGCATCGGAGAATGGGCCTTGGAGCATGCGCTCGGGGGTTGTATTGCGAAAGGGAGTTGCTTGATCGAGATGATGACCAAGGTCCTCGAGTAGTGAGTGGAAGCGTCGAATTTCCGAGTCAAGATCAGGCAGCGGCTCTGCCCGGTATTCGCCCCCAATGAAGAAAGTCCGCGCATATCCCAGCACGCTGCTCATGTGCCGCAGAAGTTCCTGTGGAGTCCAGACTCCGGGAACTGCTCGGAACGTTGCAAACGATTTCGGCGCACCTCGCAAGGCCTTCTGTGTCCGGTAGGCCAACGCCGCGAGGAAGTGCCGCAACAATACTCGCTTATCATCAACGGCCATGCTGTGACTTCGCTCTACGGGTGCGAGACCCGAATGTCCCCAAGTCCGACTTTGGCGATCAGGTAGATTTTCTTGTCAGCGTTAGGGTAATCGGCGTCCTGATGCTCCAACTTGGCGCCAAAGCCGTCGCCGCGCTTGCCAAGAATATGAATATCACCGACGCCAGCGGTGCAACTGGCCTTGAGTGGCACGTTAGCGGGAACGATAATCTCGAGGTCACCCATTCCCAGGTTGCAGTGTATAACGTTTTCGCCTTCATGCAGAGCGGATGATGACAGGTCAATCGTAATGTCTCCGGCGCCCTGATCGGCCTTAAGGCCACAGGCATCAATACTCACCGGTCTCAGGTGCAGGTCGCCGATTGTGCGTGAGAATTTCTCGCCACAGAAATCAGTCCATTTGTCTTCTGACCGGTGATGTTTTCGCGAGTGGCTGAAAATCTGTTCGAGGCCGAAGGCTATCAAGATCAGAGGCCAGAACTTGTGAATAAACTCGCCGAGGCTGAAATCAAACCAGCCGACATTATTACCAAGAATCAGAAATCCAAGCAAGATCAGCAGGATTCCAAGAAACCAACGCATGGCGACTCCTTTGTCATGGCGACGGACGTTCGGATGTCGGGGCGATCAGGGGGATCGCCCCCGCGACGACAGTAATATGGTAGATACGGCACTTGGCGAACAAGGGAATTCTCTTGACTCTCACCAAGGCCACCGATAATTTCCCGCAACTCAGGGAGTCCGCCACCGTACTATGCCGTAGCTTGACCCCTCGTGGACGCTGTTGACTTGCAGAATCATCTACTAACAATATGAAGGAGAGTTGCCATGAAGAGAGATTTCGTCGCCGAGACTGATTTCGCCACCAAGGAAATCGACCGCGTTTTTGAGTTGTGCGCCGCCATGAAGAACAAAAAGATTGCTCCCAAGCCGCTGGCAGGGAAGACGGTCGGCTGCATTTTTCATAAGGCATCGCTCCGCACCCGCATTTCTTTCGAGGTCGGTATAGCCGAGCTGGGCGGCAGTTCGCTCTATATTACCGAGAAAGAGATTGAGCTCGGCAAGCGCGAAACGATCTATGATGCCGCCAAAGTGTTGTCACGCTATCTGGCAATGATCACAATCCGTACCTTCGCCCACAGCGATGTCGAACAGTTGGCGCGGCATTCTGAGATCCCGGTGATCAATGCGTTAACAGACTTGCTGCATCCCTGTCAGATATTGGGCGACGCATTTACTATAATTGAAAAGAAGGGCAAGCTGGACGGACTGAGGATTGTTTATCTCGGCGATGGCAACAACATCGCAAATTCCTTAATAAATCTTGCCAGGCGCTATTCCATAAAGCTGGTGATCGGTACCAACCCCGGCACACTCCCTGATCAGGCTCTGGTCAAAGCGGCGCAGGCCGAGAAGGTTGGGAGCGTTGAGGTTGTATTTAACCCTAAAGAAGCCGCTACTGCTGCCGATGTAATCTATACGGACGTGTGGGCGAGTATGGGACAGAAAGATTTGGCGGAGGAAAAGGCGGAGCTGCTTAAAGATTTTCAGGTGAACGACGCCCTGCTTAGGCTGGCGAAACCTGATTGCCTGGTGATGCACTGCCTTCCGGCGCTACGCAATGCCGAGATCACTGACTCGGTTATGGATGGTCCCAACTCGGTCGTTTTCGATCAGGCCGAAAACAGACTACACATTCAGAAAGCGATAATGCTTGTACTGATGGATCAGAAACTGTTGGGAACTTAATTACAACAAAAGGAGTCATTATGTTACGCCGCAGTTGTATGGCAGGACTGCTCGTTGTCCTTGCGTTTCTTTTCACCTTTGTCGGTTGTTCCGATAATTCAACCGGAAACAACAAAGTCGTTGGTGATCCCAACGCGCCGGAATTCCAGAACATGAAGGCGGCAATAGCTTCTTCAGTCGACTCAACCATGTCGATCATGCTTCGCTTTGCTACCAACCCTGGAATTGTCGCGCCGCAGGATAGTATGCATTGGCGTCCAGACTGGGGTGTACTTAACCCGGCGGATACGCTTTTACACAACTTCGTTGATGGCTGGAACATCGTCTACTTGGGTCTCACAACTGGATCGGATTACAACCGCACGCTGGTAGACTCCGTCCGATTCTTCATTGAGAACGATGCTGTCGACCGGTACTTTAGCTACCACGTCGGCAAGATGGATTTCATCCATCACCAGACTGACACATACAAGGGGAGTGGAGACAGTCATCAGAATTCCAGCGCCTATGTAAATGTTGACTACACCGGTTTCATAGCCGGTTCTGTAACTCATCGTGGCACTTTGGATGGCAATGGCAAGTTCGTTTGGGACGACTACTATCAGACCATAGGTGGTACTGTTCACGACAATTATCAGTTCATTGCCACCTTTAATACCGTCGGGTTTATTCAGACCACAAGTCAACCCTGGACACCCGGTATGGCCACTTCAGGTACCATAACGCTTACCGCAACGGTCACCACAGCCGAGATCGAAAAAACTTGGACGGCAACCGTCACCTTCAGTAGCACAGGTAGTGCTCAGATCACTGCCACAACCGGCAACACCGAATACAGCTATCAGATGACCCCGACATACGAGTAGGGTCGTATAGATACTTCCAAATAGCGAAGCCGCTCCGCTCGGGGCGGCTTTTTTTGTTTGACATGTCGGTTGCCATTCGGCAATATGTCGTCTTATGGAAAGAGAGGTTGTAAAATACCGGGGCTGCTTTGTCTGCGGCCAGGACAATGTCATCGGCCTCAACCTTAACTTTCATTCGGACGACGAAGTCGCTCGTACAAAATGGCTTCCCGATAGGCGACACGAAGGTTATAAAGGTATCGTTCACGGTGGCTTGCTGGCGGCAGTACTTGACGAAGTGATGATCAAGGCGGCCTTGGCCAAGGATATCCGCTGCGTCACTGCATCGATGGAGGTGAAGTACAAAACGCCTGCCGAGGTTGGTGACGAACTGCTTTTCGAGGGGCGTGTGACAGAACAGAAGGGAAGAATAATTCTTACGGTCGGTTGGGCGCGCAACAGCAAGGGGGTTGTCGTTGCCCAAGCGACGGGCAAGTACATGACAGTACCCGGTGATCTTGACAAACGCCTGGCGACGTCGCTTGAATAGAAGGATCGTTCCTGTGCAACTGGATGCAGCATAGGCGCAGCGTTGAGTTGTTGCCCGTTCGGCGAGACGCGTTATGGTCAGTTGTCGCGAATCGTAACATGTGTTGTATCAATAGGTAAGGGCAGTGTTTTCGCTTGATAGTTTATTGCTTCTTGGAGGGTACGTCCGGCACATTCCTTGCGGTGATTCATGGCAAGGTTATGAAGTGCTATTTCTACGGGTCCAATCTGCTGCTGGATAAGCTGGCGAAAAATCGAGGGCTGATCTCATTTGCGATACCCGACTACGGCGTGCTGTTTCGGTCCCAATATGAAGGCAATCGCTACGAATGCGAATATGCCGCCGCCATAGCCTTGATAAGGTTTGTGCAGTTGAATCAGGAACACTTCCAAGGCAAAGCGCTCAAACTGTTGACTGATTCACCCATAGTTGTGTATCAGGTCAACAACCGGATCGCCACAACCAAGACGCTGCAACGGTTCCGCGATTTGATCTTTTTTTACAAGCGCAAGCTGAACTTCGAGTTGGTTTGGGTGCCGGCAAGCATGAACCGCGCCAGCACGCCGGTCGCCGAGATCGGCACCAACCCGCAGTCACCCAAGTTTAACTATGACATCTTCGACGAGAGCACTAAACGCAAGATCATCCACAAACCTCAAAATAAGTCTCATATAAAAGTAGCATAGCGCCACGACAGCGATGTGACCAGAAGGGTCGTGCGAAAGCCCTATTCAACAATCCCATTACCCCTACGTTTTGCGGCGGCGGTCGAGGAAAGCAGGAAGGTCAGACAAGATCATGGCGATGAAAATCAGTGAGCCGCCAAGGGCGCGACGGAGGATGAAAGCCTCGCCGCCAAGAGTCCAGGCAAAGAGCGCCGCAAAGACAGGCTCTAATGCGAGAATCAAGGAGACACGAATAGGGGGGACGACTTTTTGGGCGATCAGTTGCAGGACAAAGGCGGATAGTGTCGGCAATAGCGCAAGGAATAGGACATAGCCGACGGCGTCGATTGAAGTGGGTACAAAGGGGAGTTGAAAGACGGCGGCAGTCAGCAGACTCAGCAACCCGACGAAAAGGAATTGCTGGAATGAGAGGATGTAAACATCCAGACCCTGCTTGACGAAGCGGTCGACATAGAGTAGATGCCCGGCATAGGCCATAGCGCAGATCATGGTTAGCCAGTCGCCTTTGTTGATGTCGGTCAGGCCGCCGGTCAATAGCCACAACCCAATCAGCGAAATCATCACCGCCGGCATCTGCGACAGGATGCGCGCATGGCGATTCATCATGATGGTGAAAAAGGGGACGAAAGCGACAAACAGGCCGGTGATGAAGCCGGAGTTCGACGCGGTCGTATATTTCAATCCGACGGTCTGTGCGATGTAAAGAATCCAGAGAATGATTCCGAGTTGGACGCTGGCTTTCCAGTAAAGAAACAACGGCCGCTTTGCAATTTTCAGGCCGATTGCCAGCACGGCTGCCGCCAACAGAAAGCGATAGCCGACCAGCACCACCGGATCGATGGTTGCGAGACTATCCTTGACAACAAAAAAGGTCGCACCCCAGATGGTAGCGGCATAGAGGAGGGCGAGATCGGCAAAACGTGATTTCTTGCGGTCAGTAAGATTCATGCGGGGAAGATAGTTGGATTAGTAGGGGAGCGCAAACGGGAAGGGGGTGGTTACTGTCGCGGCGGGTTGTAATCATGAAAGAGAGCGTGGCGAATCGCCAAGGCTAGCAGGATGTCAAAACCGAAGCGGTTTTGACCTTGACAAGATTGAAATTCCTGTTATCTTTCTTTCAGAACAAGACAACTTAAGCAGTCGCAGCAAGAGTCAGTCATTCCACCGGTAGGTGTTACCTGTCGATTCTTCACTCTGAGTGAAAGGAGATTGCCATGAAGAGCAATGCTTTGTTGATCCAGCCATGGTTAGTGCTCGTCGCGGTTTGCATCTGGCTGTTATTGATGCCTGCGGCCATCAGCGCCGGCGGCGACACACCAAACTCACAGTTACCCGGCGCTTCAGCAAACCTGAGTGCCCCCCAGGCTCGCTATACCTGCGAGGATGACCTGATCGAAGTCATGTTCGATTGGGATGCGAAGATTAGACTTGTTAGCGGTCAGCCGGTCGACCATGCCGGTACGGCAACAAGTGGGTTTCAGAGCGTGCTCGGCAAGCTCGGAGCGCACGAATGGAGCCGAATCTGTGACGTTCCGGAGCAGAAGCTTGACGAAATCCAGGAACGTGGCCAGGCGAACACAGGTCAGAGAGTCTACAATCTCAACAATATCTTACGCCTGCGGATTGCGACCGGTAATGATGTCTGGGAGGTCAGCAAGGAATTGGAGGCACTCCCCGGGGTAATCAGTGCGCGACCGGTTCCAAAACCGACTCCTTCTCCCTGGCCGCCGGACTACGCGCCGAGTCAGGGCTATCTCGATTCGTCGGGAGCGAATCCGTCCGGAGTCGATGCGGAGTATGCTTGGACCAAGCTGGGGGGCGATGGCACGGGCGTAACCGTGTGCGATCTGGAATATGGTTGGCTCACGAGCCATCAGGACGTCACGAAGGCGGCCTCGGCGGAGGTCAACCCTAATCCGATCGCCTTCCCTCCGGGGGAAACCGACAATCACGGTACGGCGGTGATTGGAGTGATGGTCTCTGATGCCAATGCGGTAGGTACGACCGGTATCTGTTTTGGAGCCGGACTAAAGACATGTGGTACATATTACGGTTCACCGACCCCCTCCTGGAATGTTGCCGGTGCGATCGCTTACGCCATGGCCAACATGTCAGCCGGGGACGTGATTCTGATCGAACAGCAATGGGATTACTCCGGAACCGCGAGCGGAGCTTATGTGCCGATTGAATGGTGGACGAATGTTGTTCCCTATGGGCAAACTTATAATGCGGTCTATGCGGCTATCGTCAATGCAACATCGAACAACTTCCATGTAGTCGAGGTTGGAGGCAACGGAAATGTCAATACCGACCCGCCGACGATGACCTGGCTGGGAGACACGAAAGCGATCATTGTTGGCGCCGGTGGGGCATACACCGGCGGCACTTATCCAGAAGGTAACCTGCAGAGAATGCCTTTCTCCAGTTTCGGCTCGCGCTTCAACCTGCAAGGTTGGGGAGAGGATGTGGTGACCACCGGGTATGGTGACCTCTATAGCATCGACGGGAAGACCTGGTGGTACACGAGCATCTTTGCAGGAACTTCGAGTGCCTCGCCGACCGTCGCGGGCGCAGTTGCTTGCCTTCTTGGTTATTACCGGCACAATGTCTTCAATCTCATGCTTACACCAGTTGCCGTGAGAGAAATTCTGGTTAGCACGGGCACTCCGCAGGTTACACCTCCGGCCGGGCAGATCGGCCCCCGGCCGAATCTGAAGCAAGCGATTTCGTCGGTCGGTGGCTGGGTCGACGTTGCGGCCTCGACACCGGTATCTGATGCCAACTGGAACGGAGCCTGGGGTGACTATGACAACGATGGCGATAATGACCTCTATGCCTTGAGAGGCTCTGCGGCATCCAACCGATTGATTCGCAACGATAGCGGATCGTTCACCGATGTCACTGTCGCACCACTCAACATTCAGGGTAGCACATCGGCAAAATGGGGCGACTATGACAACGATGGTGACCCCGATCTCTACGTCACACGGGCATCGGTTGGAAACAGACTATTCCGCAACAATGGCAATGGTTCGTTTACCGATGTCACCAGCGGCCCTCTCGGGGATATGGGACAATGCACCAATGTTGCCTGGGGCGATTACGACAAAGACGGCAAACTTGATTTGTACATTGTCAAAGACTTTGGCCAAGCTAACAAACTGCTGCGAAATACCGGCGGCGGTTTGTTCGTCGATGTCACCGCCCCTCCGATCAATTATGCCGGATCGGGAACCGATGCCTCCTGGGTGGACTATGACAACGACGGCGATGTTGACCTTTACGTCGTCAACAACAATCAGGCAAACAAGCTTTTCCGCAACGACGGTGGTGGAGTGTTCACTGATGTGACCGGACCCGTCATCGGCGATATCGGGCCGGGTTTTGGCGCAGCTTGGGGGGATTATGACAATGACGGTGATCTCGATGTGTACCTCAACAACTGCGACATCTCGACGCCGACGAGCAAGCTCTTGCGCAACGATGGGGGCGGTTCTTTTGTCAATGTCACGAACCCAACCGTATTCAACGCTTTGTCAGCACGTGGTGCAAGTTGGGGTGACTTTGACAACGATGGCGATCTCGACCTGTTCGTTGCCAGCATGGGCAACAGGAACAAGCTCTTCCGTAATGATGCGAATCCACCTTTCGGTTTTACAGAAGTAGCCCCCATCGTAGTTGCCGACTCAGCGATGAATTCTTTTGGAGCGGTCTGGGTGGACTACGATGATGACGGGAAATCCGACATCTTCGTCGGCGACTTTTACCCGTTTGGCAGGCTCTTCAAGAACGATCTGCCCTCAGAAAACCACTGGCTCAAGGTCAAGCTAATCGGAACCGTTTCCAATAAGGATAGTTACGGAGCTCGGGTTCGTATCGTACATGCGACACCGACGGGGACCCTAAGTCAAGTGCGCGAGATCGGCAATGGTACCTGCTTTCAATCTCAAGGTCCGCTGGTCGTGCACTTCGGCGTCGGTATCGCAACGACGATTGACACCCTGATCGCGAAATGGCCTTCAGGAATTACCCGTGTATTTACCGGACAGCCGGTAGACACGTTACTTGAGTTCCGTGAAGCCGACCCCGTTTGTGGCGACGCCAACGGAAGTGGCACCGTAAACATCTCTGATGCGGTCTATCTGATCGCTTATATCTTCTCAGGTGGCCCAGCGCCATCGCCATTGCCTGCTGGTGACGCCAACTGCAGCGGCACAGTCAATATCTCAGATGCGGTGTATCTGATCGCGTACATCTTTTCAGGCGGTGCGGCGCCGTGTGCGGGATGTAAGTAGGTTTTGTGGAGAAGTAGGGCACACGCCGTGTGCCGCTACGGAATATGCCGTCAGGATAGATCCCTGACGGCGCGGTGTGGTAGGATTCCTGACACCGCAGTATCACATCTTGAATCGGGCACGGTACGCCATGGCCCACAACTCGCTACAATTACAAACGGGCATGCCCACGCATGCCCGCTTACACTTGATATGTAGAACGCCGCTTACTGCTTCGTAAACGGCCCTTGCTTCAATGTCACCTGCACCGGTTCTTTTAGGATAAACACCGCTTCCGTGCCGGCGGAATGAACGATGTCCTTCTTTCCCGTGGCGGCGGCAGTTGCTGTACCCGCTGCGGCGCCGGCAGCCGCGCCGATTGCGGTGCCACCTTTCTTCTTAGTCAACTTGCCAACGATCGCACCGACCAACGCGCCTCCGCCGATTAACTCAGCATCACGATTTGTATGCGATCCTTTTTTCTCATCAATCGTATAGGTCTTGATCGGAATCTCATTGCCGTTGGCGTCGGTGATACTAATCAAGCTGAAACTCAACTCCGCCGGCGTTTTCAGACGTCCCGACTCGACGACATTGTCCAGCACCCCGGTAACCGCCGTGCCTTCTTCGTAAACCATCTTGCCGTCGACACGTAGCGGCTCCGCCAGCAACGCCCGGAACTTGGTGCCCGTTACATGCACGTCGGAATCAATCGAGTCAATCAGCTTAACCTTGATCATCGTGCTTTCGGGTATCATCACGACCACCGGCGGTGGTACCGTCTCGGTCTTGGTCTCGGTGACCACTTTCTTTTCCGGCTTCTGCGGCTCGGCTTTCTTGGTTTGCGGATTGCTCGCCACCGGCTTCGGTTCAGTTATCGGTGTGGTATTGGTCTCAGCCCACTTGGCGGCAATCGCACTGCTATCGATCTTGACCGGTTGCGGCGCCGTCTCCACCGTACCTTGCTGCTGGGTTTGCTCGGTCTTTTGCTCTGCCTTCTTGCCACAAGCCCCGATCAGAAAGACAACCAACACAAGTGCAATGACAAACGAACTTTTCTTCATATCGACCTCCTCAGGTTTGCGGGGAATAGCAAATGCTTCTCTGCAAATCGCAACTACCGCATGATCCGCCACTTAGTAGCAAAGCCATCCGCAGTTTGTTTATCTACCAATACTTCAACGAGCATCAAAGCGAACAGCATCGCCGCACCGGGGCCCATGGCGGTCACGATATTGCCATCAACCGTAACTGTATCACCGGTCACGGTAGCTTCGCACGCAATCAACTTGTCATTAAACGCGGGATCGCCGGTGGCGCGTTTCCCGTGCAAAATACCGGCGCCTTCCGCCAACACATAACTTGGCGAAGCGCAAATCGCCGCCACAATTTTGCCATTCTCATAATGATGTCGTATCAGTTCGATCACTCGCGGATGCGCGGCCAACGCCTCGGCATTACCCCTGCCGCCGGGAACAATGACCGCATCATACAAGCCGCTCACGCCATTGATAGTCGTCTGCGGAACGACGGTCGTTCCATAGGCCGCTTTGATGTTACCAGGCTTGAGCCCGGCGATAGTGACTTCCACACCGGCACGCGTTAATATGTCAATCGGTGCGATTGCCTCGATATCCTCAAACCCGTCCGCCAGAATCGTCAATGCTCTTTTTGCCATTCGCTTCTCCTATTTGCAGACTGTACGCTTGAAGCTACTGCTTCAACACGATAAAAACACCATCATTTCGAGGCGCTCGAAGTTGGAGTCCGTGTATGGCGTGGCAGTCTCGCGACTTACCATCCTTTCGATGCGCGCAGTCCCATAATATGCCCGACATGTTTGTCGCCATGGCGTGAGTATATCTCCACCAAATCATCGATCGTCATTTCACCCCGTTCCGGATGAATCCCTGCACGCTGCCAATCTTGGTCGTCGATGCTCTCCAGCAGCGTTGCCAGTCGCTCCTGCACGCCCTTGAGAATCAAGAGTGACACCTGGGGCGATAGAGCAAACACGTCATGCATCTTCGCCCATTCGTCCTGCTTATACGCAAACCAGGTTGGTTTCGACTCGGTCAGAATCAGCTTGATTCGCGACAATGCATTCATGTGCCCGTCAGCCAGATGATGCACAACTTGCCGTGGCGTCCATTTCCCTTCGCTATACGGCGTGTCCAATTGCTTGTCAGTTAATCCGGCAACAGCGGCCTCCAACTTTGCCGGCATCTGCCTGATCTTTTCGATTGCCTGTTTTCGATCTTCTTTACTTAGCATATCGGTCTCCTCTGCCGGGCTGTAACGATTTGATTGTTATACGAACGCTGCGGCTGTTCTAACTCCGGGCTACAACGATTTCACTATCTCGACCCAAACATCACCGTAACCAACAGCGAGAATATCCAGATCCCCAGTCCTGCTTCGATGCCAACAAAAATACACGCCCACCGGATCGGCTTGTATTCCACGGGCTGGAAACGGAAAAACTGCAGCCACTGTCTCGGTTGCAAAGCGCCGTATCCGAACGTCGCCAGCGATAACAGACTGAAATAGAAACAGTCGAAAAAGAGCATGCCATTGCGAAACTCAAGCAGAGTTTCCTTGCCTTCTTTGGCAGGATCATACTCGCAAATTCCTGACTGCGTTCTCCTGCTCAGCGTGAGCAGAGCAAAGATCAGACTGAAACCGACGACCACTATTATCGAATACCATAGCAGCCACATCGGACGGGCGCCGTAACCAAATGTCCATTTCAAGAATAACAGTCGCAAAATCCGCACGGGCGAAAACCACGGGTAGCTGCAGGTGATAACTTCGTTCTCGCGATAATGAAACTCGTTGGCGATGTCATCGAGCAGTTCCCGACGATACAGCATTTTGAGATCGCGATAAGTTACTTCTGCGCGACGGAAATCCTCCGACGTCTTCAGCGACAATTCCTCACCAATAAGATAGCGACTGTACACACTGTCGCCCCAACGGATGTCGCGGATGTTGCGCGCTTTGCCGAGTTGCACCTGATACAGGTAGGTGGAATCAAATCTCGCCTGAAACAAATCGGCGTCTTGAAGATCGGCTTCGCGCATCACCGCTTGCGGCAAGGCACAATTCTGCATGTTGGCCTGCCGCAAGTCCGCATTTACTAGCAATACGGCGCGCAGATTGGCAGCGGTCAAATTGGCGTGTACCATTATCGTCGAAGAGAGATTTGCATTTCTCAAGTCGGCGCCGGTCAGATCGACGTCCTGCATCTTCGCCGACTCCAGGTTCGCTCCGGTCAGGTTCGCGCGTCCAAGCCGCGCGCTGGTTAGATCAGTCCCGCGTAAATAGGCGCTGTCGAGGTTGGCTTCGGTCAAGTCAGCTCCCTGCAAATTCGCACCAAACAAGTCGGCCCCCTGCAGATAGGCATAACTCAAATTGGCACGTCTCAGTTCGGCGCCATTAAGCGAGATGCCTCGCAAATCGTCGACAAACACCATACCTCCGCCGGCGGGCACCTTGGCGACAAATTCAGGCAGTGCCGTTCCCCCTGCAAGCGCGGCCACGACAGCATCTACTTGCTCTTGTGTCCAACGACTTTTAAGTGCTCCCTTCTCGCTATCAGAATAGTCAGCCCAACTCGCAAGTGGAATCGACTGCGCCTGCACCGCAGATACTGTTAGCAGCAGACTCAGTACTGCCCATGACCACCAGTTGGAGCGGTTCAGATTATGCTTAGAATCAGGACGATGTGTGTTCATATCTGTGAATCTGCCTTCCCTCTGTTAGAAGTCAAAACCCAAATTGAGGTACAGTCGGTCGTATTTGGCTTCCGCGCGACCGTAACCGATTGAAAGCGGTCCCAACGGCGTATCCAATGCCAACGCCACGCCCCAAGCGTGCCGCAGACCCTGCACACGCACTTCCTCAAAGCGACCAAAGACTTGTCCGGCATCGTAGCGAAACGACAAGTAGGTGCTGTAGACCGGCCCCAGACGCACTTCGAAGTTGCTCAGGAAATACTTGTCGCCGACGAGTTGATCAACGGCATAACCGTTGAAGCTACGGCTGCCGCCGAGGTAGAACTTGTCGTAAATCGGCAGTCCATTCTGGGACAGACCAAGCGCCAGTCTGGGATGCACATTCAACCTGTGGGCAAGCTTCACATATCCCTCGGCTGATCCTTCGAACTTACGAAACACTTCATCAGCGGAAAGCACATCACTTGCTATCTCCAGTGTGCCCTTCAGCACTCTCCCCGCGGTTGGAAACGTAAAGCGATCCCTCGTATCGACAGTGACACCAGACTGCAAGGACGCTACACGGCGTTCGTTGCTCGATTTCTCGTCTCCGAACTGATACCTTACTCCTTCAAATCGCGCCGTGACATCAAACAATCCCCGCTTCCACAACTGCTGTCCTACCCCAAACTTGATTCCCCAGCGCTTGTCGGTGCGATCAGAGATTTTCTCGCCGTCCTGGAACTGCCCGATCTTGTCATTCGCGTAGTAGAGCCGGATATTATAGGTTATAAACGAGCGGAAGATTCTGTCAGCGCGCAACTGTAATTGATACAGCTTGCGACGCTCCGAAAAACGGGCGCTGACGGACAATTCATTGCCCGTCCCGAACAGATTCGCGTATCCCGTCTTGACAAGGCTCTCAGGATGAAAATCTTCGTGATATCTTGCGGCCACGCGTGCGAAAGTGAATCTCCTTTCCTTCACGAGGATCGTGACCCAGACACCGCCGTTGCGTTCTTCCAATCGCAGGTTGACGTTATCGAACAACCCCGAGCTATAAATGTCTTGTACGCCACGCATAGCGCGAAACTTGCTGTAAAAGTCGCCGGCGTCCAGAGGAAAGTAACTGGTTACTACCCACCAGCGAGTCTTGTCGTTACCTTCAACGCTAATGCCAGAGATGCGCCCTTCATCAAGGACGATTTTCAATTCCTGTCTAACCGTATCAAGACTTGCGCCCTTAATCTGTGCCAAGTCATAACCATTGCTCCGATAGAAAGTCAGGATACTGTCATAGACTGCCTGCAGCCGCACCACCGAATTGACTGGCGCGATGCCAAGTCCCGACACTCGCAGCAACGTCGAATCGGCATAGAGTTGATTGCCGTTGATGCTGATCTGTTTGATCAAGGCAAACGGAGCCGTCTCCACCACAAGTCTGTTCCCATCGAGCCGGTAGCGGACACTGGCATAAGCGCCGGTTCGGAACAGTTCATATACCGCCTGGTTTATTTGCGCTATTCTGATACTCTGCCCCTGCAACCGGATCAAATTGCTTCGGGCGCCGCGCTTAGATGAATCAAGTTTCTCCGGTACCATGTCTTCGAACTTCACCGAATCCAATCGGATTACTGCACAAGTATCTGTTACTTGCGCCAGTCGCCTTCTTAGCTCCAATATCCGCGGCGCCATCGCGCGTCTCCCGCGCGCGATAGCCGAATCTCCCATATTGAATGCGGTCGCCTTAAAACCTGACAGATCGGGTGTCACCACAAAATCTGCCTCGGATAACAAGCGCCGTTTGGCCTCGGCTGAAAGTATGGTGGCCACCTGGCCGGCTATGTCAATCGCGTCGCTGATTTCGCCAAGCGGCATCAATTCTGACGTTACATCCACTGCGATCACAAAGTCAGCTCCTATTTTGCGCACGGTGTGCGTGGGAATCGGTTCGAGCAGTCCGCCGTCCATCAGCAACCGTCCATCCTGCTCAAGCGGTGTAAATGCCAGCGGCACTCCCATTGTCGCGCGCAGCGCCTCGATCATTGATCCCCGCTCGAAAACCACTTCCTCGCCAGTGACGATGTCTGTCGCCACCACTGCCAGTTTGCGATCGAGATTGGCGAAGTCGCCTTTGGAGAAGTAGCTCGACGTCAGGGTCAGCGAACTCAAAACATTGACTAACTTCTGACCGGAACTGAGCGCCGTCGGTATTTTCGGATTGAATCCATCAAATCTGAGTGTGAGCAACTCACCTTCTGTTTCCGCCCTACGGGTGAATAGTTGTGAGCCACGCTGTGGTTTATCCGAGAAAAAGTCATTCCAACGAATGCCGAGAGCCGTTTTCTCAATCTGTTCGGGTGTCATCCCCGTGGCATAGAGTCCGCCGATAATCCCTCCCATGGATGTTCCCGCCACTATATCAATCTCCACGCCGCTTCTCTCTAACTCCTCCAATACTCCAAGGTGCGCGAATCCGCGCGCGCCACCTCCGGAAAGGGCGATGCCCGTTCTGTAGCCCTTGACATTCTGAGTCATAGCCGTTTTCAGCGCAGCCGGTGTCAGATTGCTGTAGTCAACTTCGAAATCCCGCGATGAGGCCTCTGGCGTAACGAATGCCAGCAGACCGGCAAGAGCCAACACCTTCCAGAACCAGTAAGCAGATCGAATCACGCCGGCAAGTAACTACCGTGCAGGTTCAAACTCAAGCGGAAAGAGTTTGACTCCTATTGAGTAGCTCTCTATCATTCGACATGGATAAACTGTCGCTGGCCAAAGAACGCGAACTCACAGCTATTTCCGCGCGGCATGGTCGTCGCAAAATGGGCAAGACAATTGTCGAGGGTGTCCGCGCGATTGGCGCTATGCTGAACTCCGGAGTGGTCCCTGATTATGTTGTGGTCTCGCCAAGTAGCCTGACAACTGAGGGCGAGGAATTCCTGAGAGGACTTGCCAATCGCGATCTGACGATATTCGAATGCGATACCAAGCGTTTTGCCAAGTTGTCCGACACCGTAAACTCACAGGGCTTCTTGGCTGCTATCAAGACTGATCTGAAGCAAGTTGACGATCGGGCACTCGCCAATGCTCGATTCATTCTCTATCTTGACGGCATCAGCGATCCCGGCAACGTCGGCACAATCCTACGCACGGCAGCGGCCTTTGCTGTCGACCTCGTAGCCGCGTCACCGACTACTGTTGATTTCTATAATCCGAAAGTCATTCGCGCCTCTGCGGGTATGGTCTTTCGCCTAACATTGTTGCCTGTCAATGACCCGAAGCGCTTTTTTGATAGGCTTTCTGTCAACGATATCGAATTGCTCGGCAGCGCGCCTGAAGCTGCAACTACGCTCGAGACAACAACTCTGGCAGGAAAAGTGTGTCTGGCCATAGGCTCGGAAGCGATTGGTCTAAGCCCGATCGCCCGCCAGGCGAGCCGGCGACTGTTTCGCATTAAGACCGTTGACGCGGTCGAATCACTCAACGCCGCTGCCGCCGCGGCTATTGCCATCCATCAGATTGCCACGAAACTGGAGTTGATATGAAACCAAATGGTGCCGCAACCCGTATTCCTAAGAGTATGATACAGCGACTGATTTCCGTATTTTTGACGGTCGCGCTTTGTTCGAGCATGGTGATGGCTCAGCAAGATCGCGTTGAAAGGGTTAGCAGCGAGCGTTTTGAGACAGAGCTGACTACGCTCAAATTTTCCGGCGGACATTACACCAATCTCTCATTCACGGGCTCGTCATACATCATCGGAAAACTGTCGATTGTGTCCTCGGACAAGCCGGTCACGACCGTGACCTATCGCAAGACGTTGAAAGCCGACTCGCAACGGCAGGCCGAGCAGTTCGCCGACTACATCGAAGTCAATGGGGAAGAGTTGGAGAACGAACTGTCTATCTCCGCCGAGACGAAATCGGTGCCGCCGTGGAGCGAAACGAACTGGTCTGGCGGCGCCAATATTGAAATTGAAGTCCCCAGAAACGAGAACTTGAAGATCGACGTCCGCACGACCGTGTACACGATCGATATTACGGGCCCCTTTGCCACCGTAGATATCACCAGCAGTCTCGGCGATGTCTCTATTGAGAAGATTACGAACAAGATCCGGGTCTCTCTCGAAAACGGCGGCGTCAGCGTGCGTGATTGCACGGGCCCGGTAACCATCTCTACGGCATTGCGACCGATAACCTTGACCCGCGTTGATGGCAAACTGGGTTCGATAAAATTGCGCAACACCAATGCCAAAATCGTTCTCGAATCCGTGCGCGGCGAAATCGACGCCCGCTGCGTTAACGCGATAATCTCCGGCAGCAACGTCAGTTTTGAAGCGGGACACTCGCAATTGGTCTCCGAGAACTCTAATGTTGAGATCGATGCAGATGCGGTCAATGGCGATCTGACTATTCGCGACGCGAACGGCAAAATTAACCTGTCGTTGCCCGCGAACACGTCCGCCGGCTATCTGCTTCAGGTAGAGGAAGCCGGTCGCATCTACACAAAAGATCTGCCCATGGTTGTCACGGTCGCTTCGCGCACGCGGGTAATCGGGACCAGCGACAACAAACGGAATAAAATCGAGGTTGACATGTCAGGGGTAGGTACTATAAATTTGGAGGGAAAGCCGGCGAACAGGATGTCGATCCGGTAACAAGCAAGGGATTTTGACCGAAAGGCGCATTGTGCCTACCAGATTTCTCATTGTCACACTTGTCCTTCTCTCATTTTCGTTTACCTCAGCCCAGGAGAAACCACTCTCACCCGGTTTGCTGTTTCCTGATATACCCTGTGCCGGCGTGACCGGAACCGAAGCGGTGGTGCTCAATCCGGCAGCGCTTTTTATCAACAGACCGCTTGGGGTTCAGCTCTACCACACCGCTCCCAAAGACAAGTTCGCAGGTGATGACGCGGTTCTGATCTCGGCGGGGGGGCTCGGTTTTGGCTACCAGCGTCTTAGACGCGGGATGTCAGAGATCGTCTCACGCTACGATTTCGCTTTGTCCTCACGACTGATCAAAAACATCTATACCGGTCTGTCATATACATATTACAAGACCGCGTTGAAACCACTCGACAAATCACATTCTTGGAATTTCTCTCTACTGGCGCATTTGAATCGTTTTGCCTCCGTCTCCGCTGAAGCACAGAACCTTAATCGGCAAAAGTATTCCGGCATCAAGACCGATCTGGGTTATCGACTCAGCGCTGCCCTACATCCAGTTGGTGAACGCGTTACTATTGGTGGCAACCTGCAGCTCTACGGCAAACAAGATATCAAAGACGCCTCCTGGCGTGCGTCCGCACGCGTTGTCGCAGCCAAAGGGCTTGTTCTCTATGGCGGCTTCGATGACAAGCACGCTTTCGGCGTCGGTATTGAGTTGCATTTCGGAGAGGGTTTCTTCGGCGCGGAAGGTTTTTTCGATGATGAAACTAACCATCTTGGGACAACCGCCTACACCGGTTACACGATGGCTCGACGCGGCGACATGATCTCCGGGGCGGGCAAGATTCTTCACGTCGATCTCTCCGGAGACATTCCCGAGGAGCGCACCAGCCGGCTCTTCATGTTCCGCTCCGGCGGGACTGTGTACCAGAAACTTGCCGCCATCAAAACCGCGCAGAGCGATCGTCAAGTCAAAGGCATCCTACTGACCATCAAGAATCCTTCCATCGGTTGGGGCAAACTGGCCGATTTCCGGCGCGCCATCACGGAATTTAGGAAGACAGGTAAGACGGTAATCTGCTATCTTGGCGTCTCTCCGAGCAACGGCAGCTACTATTTGGCCTCTGCCGCCGATCAGGTCTACATGCTTCCCGTCGACGCCCTCAACTTGACCGGACTGCGGGCTGAAGTGACCTTTTACAAAGGCACACTCGACAAGATCGGCATTGAGCCGCAATTCGAGAAGTTAGGCGAATACAAGGACTATCCCAATCAGTTTACCGACACGACTTTGATTCCGCCACATCGGGAGGCGCTGGAAGCGTTGCTTGATGATCTCTATTCCCAGCTTGTCGGCGAAATCGCGCCCGACCGCAGATTGACCACGACCCAGCTTCAGAAGATTATCGATTCCGGTCCCTTTACCTCGGTTCAGGCCGAATCACTAGGACTCGTTGACGGTCGTTACTACCCGGCTGATCTTGAGGGACGCCTACCCGAACTCTTTGGGGGGAACTTCCCGTTGGTCGCTTCTGATCTTTACCAGTCAACGCCACCGTATCGCGAGCGCTTTGGTGAACCACCGCAGATCGCGTTGATTTCAATCTCCGGTTCAATCACCAGAGGGAACTCCGGCTCGACTTTTGTTGACGGCAATACGGCCGGCTCGGCTACGATCTCGCGCGCCATCCGTCAAGCCAAGGACAATCGCTCGGTCAAGGCCATCGTGATGAGGCTCGACACCCCCGGCGGCGACGCGCTGGCATCTGATCTGATCTGGGGAGAGTTGATGGCTGCGCGCAAACAAAAGCCGGTCATCGTGTCGATGTCAGATGTCTGCGCTTCCGGCGGCTACTATGTCGCCTCGGCGTCCGACAAGATTTTCCTTGAACCGACTACCATCACCGGCTCCATCGGAGTTTTTTATGGTAAGGTCAACATGGAGCAGTTCTATCGCAAACTGGGCATGACTACGGAGACAATTGTTCGCGGCAAGCACGCCAATATGTATTCCATGAAATCGGGCTTCACTCCTGACGAACGCCAGCTTGTCCGGCGGCAGGTGCGCGATCTCTACGACAACTTCCTATCCATCGTGGCGGAAAACCGTAAACTCTCCAAAGACTCAGTCAATACGATCGCCCGTGGCCGTGTCTGGAGCGGTAAGCGCGCGCTGACGATCGGACTGGCGGATACTACCGGTGGTGTTCTCGAAGCCATTGCGGAAGCCAAAACCAGGGGCGGAATTTCCGACAGCTATTATCAGGTTATCGAATTGCCCGAGCGCCGTCTCGGTTTTTTCGATCTCCCCGACATTCTTCTCGCCAGAGCCGCACGCTTCCTGGGACTAGCCAACGTCGGTCAAAACGCCGCGCTGAAAACATTGGCAGTTGAAACCGCAATGGATTCGCCGCAGATGCGACTCCCTTATGAACTCATAATCGAATAGGTAACGCGCTCTTTCAACCTAGCGAAAGCGAACAAGAGATAGATGAATCAGTTAGGCATGGAGGTAAAATGAAAAAACTGATTGTTGTCCTATTGTTCCTGATGGCGTTGGCGACTTCTGCCTACGCCGCGATGGAATGGCCGGTCGATAAACATGTCTTTGGCAATGGCATGGTTCTGCTCACCATGGAGGATCACTCGACGCCTTCCGTGAGTCTGGAAATCTGGTTTCATGTCGGCTCGAAGAACGAGCGCCCCGGCTCCACCGGCATCTCGCATCTGTTCGAGCACTTGATGTTCATGGGAACGGACAAGATGGGGCCGGAGGAATACTCCAAGATCATACAGAAGAGTGGTGGTATCTGCAACGCGTACACGTCGAATGACATGACTGTCTTTCAGGAAGACTTTGGTACGGCTCAACTAGAACAGGTGTTGGACATGGAAAGCGACCGGCTGCAACACCTGAAGATCAACGAGAAGAACTTCCTGACCGAACGTTCAGTCATCTGCGAAGAACGCGGGTTTACGGTCGACAACAGCCCGTTTGCAGACATCATGGAGCAACTCGCTGCCAATGCCTGGTTGGCCCATCCCTATCAATGGCAAGTGGTTGGTTGGCGCGCCGATATCGAGAATCTCACATTGCGCCAGTGCCAGGAATACTTCAAGACATATTACAACCCTGCCAACGCCGTGATGGTGATCGTGGGGGACGTCAACACACAAGAGACTGTCAAATTGGTCGAGAAGTATTACGGCAAAATTCCGGGTAACCCCGATATTCCACGTCCGCTTTATGACGAACCCGAACAGCGTGGCGAACGTCGGGCCGACTTCCACAAGATGTCACAACTGCCGATCTTTATCGCCGGCTATCATGTCCCCGGCGAAGGAAATACCGACCAGTATGCGCTGGATATCATGGGTCGCATTCTTTCCGGCGGCGAATCGAGCCGCATCTACAAACGACTTGTTTACGACGAACAACTTGCACTGTTTGCCGGCGGCAATTATGGTCCGCGGGAGCAGGCCGGTCTGTTTTACGCCTACGCCGCCATGCAACCGGGTCACACCACTGCCGAAGGGGAGAAGGCGGTCTATGAAGAGATCGACAAGATGAAAACCCTGAAGGTTACCGACGAGGAACTGCAGAAGGCGAAGAATCAGGTCGAAGCCGAGTTCTATATGGGTATTCAATCCAACGAGAGCAAGGCGGAGTTGCTGGGGCGCACTCAGACTTTCCTTGGCGATTACAAGCTCCTGTTCCAGCAGGCGGACAAATACGCTGCTGTAACGGCGGATGACATCATGCGCGTCGCCAAGACCTATCTCGATTCGCGCAATCGCACGGTGATCACTGTGATTCAAGATACCAAACCTTCCGGAACCATGGGGATGAAAGAGGAGTGATGAACGTGAGAAACAAAACAATCATCTTTGTTCTCGGACTACTCTGTGTCTTTGCATTTGCGACACAGACAGTTACGGCCGCCAAATTGGCTCTTCCCCCGATGGCGGAAAAAACACTTCCCAACGGGCTGAAGATTATCGTGGCCGAGAACCACGAACAGCCGGTTGTATCCATGCGCCTGTTGATCAAGGTCGGTTCCAGTCTTGATCCGGCCGACAAAGCCGGTCTGGCGAACCTGACCGCCGGTCTGCTGCGCAAGGGCACAGCCACCCGCGATGCCAACAAGATTTCGCAGGAAATCGACTTCATCGGTGGTTCGCTGGGGGCCGGTTCCGACCTCGATGCTTCTTATGCCACTAGCGAAGTGCTGACCAAGCACTTCGACAAAGGGCTTGATCTTCTTTCGGACATCGTGCTTAATCCCGCGTTCGCGGCTGCCGAAATCGAACGTCTGCGCAAGCAGACTATTGGCGCTCTTATGCAGTCGAAAGACGATCCCAATTCCATAGTGGACGAGCAGTACAAGAAATACTTGTTCGGTGACCACCCTTATGGCAAGCCTGAATCCGGAACGATCGAGTCGGTTAGTTCTCTCACTCGCGACGACATAGTCGGTTTCTGGCAGAAGAACTACATCCCCAACAACTCCGTGCTTTTTGTGGTTGGTGATGTAAAACCGGAAGAGGTCTTCCCCAAAATCGAGGCTAGTCTCGGCGCCTGGAAACAGGGCGCCCCTCCCGACATGAAGTTTGCTGCCGCCAAGCCCGCCTCAGGCATCAAGGTTATCTTGATCAACAAGCCCGATGCCACACAGTCGAGCGTCAAGATCGGAAACCTCGGGATCGACCGCTATAATCCCGACATTTTCAATTGCCGCGTCATGAACTACATCCTTGGCGGTGGTGGTTTTGTATCCCGGATGATGACGGAGATTCGCCAAAAGCGCGGATTGACCTATGACATCAATACTCAGTTTTCGTACAACCGTTTCCCCGGAGAGTTCACCATTACGACCTACACGCGTAACGACTCCACAGCCAGAGCCATCTCCGGAATCATGGAGCAGTTGAACAGAATACGCGATACAGACATCGCCCCGCAGGAGTTGAAAGAGACGATTTCGTTTTACGACGGCATATTCCCCCGTCAATTCGAGACTCTGGATCAAGTCGCCAATCAGTTGTCTACTGTCGAACTATATAGTCTCGGCAAGGACTACCTCGCCGGCTACCTTGACCGAATCGCGAAGGTGACCGCGATTGATGTTCGCAGCGTTGCGCAGAAATACATTGACCCGAAAAACCTCTTGATCGTTGTGGTCGGCAAAGCGGACGATGTCCGCGAGATGCTCAAGCAATTCGGTCCGGTGACGGAGATTGAATTGTCTGACCTGTAGGCTCTCGACGATTCTACTCGACAAGAGACTCATCTAAGCAAGCGCCGTCAGGAATCACTTCCTGACGGCGCTCTCATTCTATGGCGCAGTATCCTGATCGCAGCTTAGTCCCGTTCCTTCTTCTTCTCCAGCTTCCGTACCCGCATCCTCTCAATCCGCGGACCATCCATCGTCACTATTTCAAACTGTAGGTAGTCAATCGCTATCTTCTCGCCCAACCGGGGAAACGCTCCGAGGTGGTTGAGTACATAGCCTCCAATCGTGTCGACCGAGCTTTCCTCATCAAGCTCCACTTCGAACTCCTTGTTGAAGTTCTCAATCGGAAACTGTGCCTGTACCTGACACAGGCGGCTGTTGATCAAAATGAACGGTTCCATTTCTGTGTCATGCTCATCCCGAATTTCACCGACGATTTCTTCAAGAATATCCTCCATGGTGATCAACCCTGCGGTACCGCCATATTCGTCGAGCACAATCGCCATGTGTTCATGACTCTTCTGGAAGTCATGTAACTGAGTATGCACCATCTTGGAGTCCGGCACGAAACTTACGGGTCGAATAATATCTTGTAGAATAATCAACTCCGAATGCACCAATAGATTGGTGACATCCTTGGTGTGCACGACCCCCTTGATGTTATCAAGCGAATCGGCATAGACCGGATAGCGCGAATATCCTTCCTCCGTGATCCTGCGCAGGACTTCCTCCTGCGAGTGTGTGAGATCGACCCCGCAGATGTCCGTGCGCGGCGTCATCGCCTGGCGAACTGTCGTGTCGGCAAATTCAAATACACCCTCGATCAAATCGCGTTCCGCTTGCTCGAAGTGTCCCTTCTTATGACCTTCGGCCAGGATCAGGTTGATCTCATCCGACGATATGAATGGATCGAAGCTCTTGTCAGCGAAACCGAAGGGAAGTAGTATCGCCCTCGCCGACAGAGTCAAGATTCTGGCGGGAAGGTATGCTATTGTCGAGAACACTTTCAATATGGGCGCAACCGACAAGGCCATTTTCGAGGAGAATTTGTACGCGATGTATTTTGGCACCAGTTCGCCGAGCACCAGAATCAGGTACGAGACGCCGATCACCACTGCCGTCACAGCCACGCTTTCCGCCGTCTGATGCGCAAGTCCGGCTCGTTCAAGCACCGGGACAAGGTGCGGGACGATCACACTGCCGCCGAGCACTGATGCTGTCGTGCCTGCCAGCGTCATCCCCACCTGGATCGTCGCCAGAAACTTATCCGGCTTCTTAAGCATGTCGCCGAGCTGTCTGGCACGTTTGCTACCTTGACTGATAAGGTGTTTTAGGTGACTCTTGCGTGTCGAGACAACAGCGATCTCCGCACCGGCAAAAAAGCCGTTAATTAGAATCAACACCAGAATAATCAGGATTTCAATTTCGGTTCCGTGCATCGCGAGGAAAATATACGACAATTGTTAGGCGAAACACAAGGCAGTCTACACATTACCGCCGTGACCCATCCTAACCCCATCTTACAGCTACATTTCTGCATTCGGTATTCCGATAACAGACATGTAGGAGTGTATCTTTTGGCTTAACATTGGTGTGTCTGCCGAATGAGTGATTTTATTCCGGCCGGCCGGCTGTCCGCAGTCGACCACGGCGATCAGAAAATTGCAATCCAGACGGAGTTCTCGAAGTGTCCGGAACCCCGTATCGCCACCACTGTTAGCATTGGCGGACGAACCATCCACAAAATTCAAAAACTCTGGGGCAAAACCATTGATTCTCTTGACGAAATGCGGCAGGTTGAGGAACTCATTAACCAACAACACGATGAGGTCACAGCTCTCGTCCACGAACACGCCGGCACTCTCATCCGGCACTCCGAGAAGGGTCATGCTGCGTCCGTCTCTCAGTCCACCCTCGAACAGGTGGAAAAGATACCGGCCGTCAAATCAGCCTTTATTATCCTGCCGGATGGCAAGGTAGAGGGCCGAAACAACGTCAGTAAAGAAGCCGAGATGCTGGCGGCAATGATTTACAGCCTGACTGATGTCCTCTTCGATATGGCACGGGTCAGCAATCTGGGGGACTGTGATGACTGTGTCCTCAATCTGGGCACGCGCGACGTGCTGCTGCTGCCTTTCAAAGGTGGTTATCTTGTCGCTTTGACCGATGCGAAAGCCCGCAAACGCGAAATTTTCGCCGAACTCTGGAGAATCGCGAGGGCTGCATGAACAAGATCATCGAAACAATTCGCGGCGTCGTCGGCGTCTCTGGCGTCATCCTGTGGGAAAAGCGAACCAACAAATACCACAAACTGCTGCCGGCACGCTTCGGAAAAGATACGGTCGATCAGCTTTATCGGCAGATTGCCCGCTTTTGCGAGATTCGCGACCGGAACTGCGGCGCCATCGTCCGCTTCCAGAAGGGATGGCTTTTTCTGCACAATTACGACACTTTCGCCTTGCTCGTCATCGGTAAGGCGGATCTCAACACGACGACCCTGAACCTGGTCGTCAAGTCGTCGATCTCCGCCTTGGAAAGCGCCCTTGGCTCCCAGGCGACCGCTCCGTCGCCGCATTTCACATTTCTGCCCGAACATGCATCGGCGCTGGCGCGGGCAATCAACTTGTCGCTCGGATTCCTGCAGGCGCATGTCTCCCGTTTCGAGATCGCCGAATTGCTTCGACAGGCCAAATCCGACCTGATCGCCGAACTGCCTTCTCTCAAGAACTTCTCGGTCGATGCCAACGGTGGTGTCATCCTGATCAAAGGCGCCGAGAAGCTAATGGATATCACTGCTGTTGAAGCCGCCGCGCGATTGGTAGCGACGGTTGCCGATCGCACCAGAGGTCGCACCGGAAACGCCGATTTCAATATCGAGAAGGTAACTGCCCCAGTACGCGACACACTGACCAAATTAGGTTTCTACCTCGTTTTCAAGGAATCTCTCAAAACCCGCGCCTAAGACAGATCCAGAAAGACAGCGTCCCATCCGACCCGCAACGTCAACGGATATACCTTGCCGGTTACACAAACTACTTCAGAATGTCACGTGGGAAGAATCAGGTAGAAAAAAAGATAGAGAGGGGGAGTGTTACGACACCGAATTTGAAAAAACTCCTCATTCGATACGGTAAAGGTTTTTTACAGCCACCTCGGCTTTTTGCTCCCGCTAACCACCCGCCGAAGGCGAGCGGGTCACGGCAGGACGCGCAACCATAATAGGGGCGACCTTCATTGATGAGTTGTTAGAGATTTTTCAAATAATCCCCTCTCTAACATTTGCAACAATATACGTCGTCAGCGGCTTTTTCCAAGCCGAAATTCGCTCACCTCACAATAAACGTTGTGACGGCACGCTTTTTGAAGTGCCTGCTAATCACTGTTCGCAACGTTTCTACGTTGAGATTTGGCTTGCCCCCGATTGCTCCACTTAGTATATGATATCGTCACGTATCATTGAAACTGAAGGATCGAAAATTGAGCAGCATTTGCGGCACCGGGGTTGATATAATCGAAATCCCACGGATCAAAAGGGCTTACGAACGTTGGGGCAAAGACTTCCTCGAAAAGATTTATTTGCCTCACGAAATCGACTATTGCTTGCGCAAAGTCAACCCTTACCCATCGTTGGCGGCGCGGTTTGCCGCCAAAGAGGCCTGCTTCAAAGCGCTATCACAATCGGGAATTCACATTCCCCTCTGGCGCGGTATTTCTGTCGGTCGTGCCCCCGATGGCCGCCCGCATTTGCTCGTTCCCAAAGCCCCCGGCGTGCGGCTGCACCTGTCGCTGACTCACGGCAAAGAGTTTGCCATCGCGATGGTTGTCGTCGAACGGGACTAACAGCTTCTGAAGCATTCGCTGTAAAATCCGTTTGCATCAGCGTTGTGGCGATTATCTTGAAATGGCTTGTAGGGGCAACCCTTGCGGTTGCCCGATGGCTAGCTTGCTGTTGACGAACGGGCAGGCGTAAGACCTGCCCCTACAGAGCAGAAATGCATTGGAATCGCGATGAACTAACAATACATGGAGGTATAAAATGCCATTAAGCGTCTCTCAAATTGAATCAATGCTGGGGCCGGATGCCAAGTCCCTGATGACTTTCGAGTGCAAAGGTCTGCCCAAGGGCAGGATCAGTGTACCGGGACCGGACTTCACCGATCGTGTAACTGCTCTTTCAGATCGCCCAAATCAGGTGTTGCGTAATCTGGAGTGGATCCACAGGACCGGATGTCTTGCCGGGACCGGCTACATGTCGATTCTGCCGGTCGATCAGGGCATCGAACATTCCGGCAGCGCGTCGTTTGCGCCGAATATCGATTGCTTCGATCCCGAAGGCATCGTCAAACTCGCGATCGAAGGGGGCTGCAACGGCGTTGCTTCAACCTTCGGTGTATTGGGTGCCGTCGCGCGCAAGTATGCACACAAGATTCCGATGATCGTCAAAATCAATCACAACGAGTTCCTCGGTTATCCGAACACATACGATCAAATCATGTTCGGTAAAGTCGAGCAGGCGTTTGATATGGGTGCGGTGGCGGTCGGAGCGACGATCTATTTTGGTTCCGAGGGAGCACATCGGCAGATAGTCGAAGTTGCCGAGGCGTTTGCGCTGGCACACGAGATGGGCATGTTCACCGTACTCTGGTGCTACCTGCGCAATAGTGCCTTCAAAGCTGAGGGTGTCGACTATCACACCTCAGCCGATCTGACCGGTCAGGCGAATCATCTCGGTGTGACAATTCAGGCCGACATCATCAAGCAGAAGGCGCCCGATTGCGACGGCGGTTTCCCCGCCGTGGAAAAGGCGACCGGCAAATCATATAGCAAGTACAGCAAGAAAATGTACGGCACGCTCTACACGACGCATCCGGTCGACATGGTGCGCTATCAAGTTGCCAACTGCTACATGGGGCGCATTGGTCTGATCAACTCCGGCGGCGCATCAGGGCAGAACGATTTGGCTGATGCCGTCAAGACCGCAGTGGTCAACAAGCGCGGTGGCGGCATGGGCATGATCTCCGGCCGCAAAGCCTTCCAGAAGCCCATGAAAGAAGGCGTGGAATTGCTGAACGCGATCCAGGATGTGTATTTGTGTAAAGAGATTACGGTAGCGTAGCATCGGTTTCAATTTTTCGTAGGGGCAACCCCACGTGGTTGCCCCTGTCATTAGAACAGACAGTCAAGAGCGGACAGCCGCACAAGGGTGTCATTCCCCCGAAAGCGGCAAGTTGTAGGTCAGAACCGCTTCGGTTCTGACAATTCATAATCGCCACTCACCGTAGCCCACAGCTTGCTGTGGGCTCGTCCCAACCCGGCTGGAAACCGGCATTGAGCAATTCCCCTTGACACCGCCATCTTCATAGAGCTTATTATCAACAGAATTGAGACAGTTGAACGTCGGGATGGTTGAGGGATTGAAATATGTATGAGCCACAATCTATGGTGAAGCAATTGCCCCGAAGAAAGCTGCGTGGTATCCTTGCTGTAAAAGGGTTGCTTCTCTCTTCGGTCATAATCGCGATGCTAAGCGGCACCGCTCAGGCGGCTAACGGTAAGATAGTGTTTGAAGAACAGGGCCGAACGCGAGTGAACCTGGCATATTATGAGCATTACAAATTACCGTTTGATCTGGAAGTGCACGGTTGGTTTTGGGATGATACGACAATAGCTTTACAGTGCGAGTGGTTCCAGCGCAGATGGGTGGGAAATGCACCCGGTGAACTCTATCCCCTCTATGACTTCTTCAAAGTGAATACCAGTGATCCTCATGGTGCTGATTGGGTAATCAAAGATCACGTGGAAGCAGTTATTCTTGAGGGTGGTGTGGAACGCAGCCCCGACGGCGTACAGGCAGCCTACTTCCCCGACCAATTCGTACTCGGTTCATTATGCATTTATGACCTGCAGCGTGATCGCAAACGGACGATCGAGGGTCCCGACAGCGTTCTGATGTCCCGTATTTCATGGAACCCAGTCAGGAATCTCATCCTCGTGAAGGGAGAGATTCCCGATAGAGAAGGTTGGGCAAGAGCTGGATGGACGGATCGGAAGCCTTCCCCTCTTAGAGGTGAATGGCCGTCAGTGGACCAGTATCATTCACCAGCATTCTTTGCAGGCCTTGCATACTACCTGTATGACCCAACGAAAAACGAGTTCAAACCAGCCCATGTGCTGAAGCAATCATTTTTAGGAAGGGCTATGTACAACGAAGCTGTCTGGCGTGAAGATGGCGAGGCGTTCTTCTTTTCCTACTGCGACCGGGGGTGCCCGTCCGGCGACACCCGCCACTACGTGATCGGTCTCTACAACCTGGATTCAGATAGTGCGGTCATATTGTATGAAGGGGAGCCTCTAGCCGATCAGTTGGTCACCAACCTACCTGCGTATGACAGCAGTTTGGTATTCTTCGATTATATACTCGACCGGGTAGCCACTCGATTCGATTATATGGTATTCATTGATTTCGATCCGTTGACCGGTAGAAGCGACACCCTATGGACATCGAGGGGGCGGATTGATCCCAGAGATGGTCTGATACCTACACCTTTGTTGTCACCAGACCGCCGCTTTGTTGCCTACTATATCTCCGGCCATTTCTTCGTGGACAAGCTTGGAGCAACGGGTGCAGAGCAAATATTCTCAACCAAAGTCAAAGTCGGCGGAAATCAAATGGCTGCCGGGTTTGATCGCAGCGGAAGAAAGTTGTTCTACGTGGAGAGGAGTTCGAAGTCCCGCTATGACATTGAACTTGTCTGGGGTGAACTGAAGGACGTGAAGTAGGCATGGAGACTGGTTGTTCTCTTGAATAAGACAACGTCATCCCGGATTGTTCGCCTCCTCAAACGCGCTTACCCCGACGCCGCATGCTCACTTGATTTCAAGTCGCCGATCCAACTCGCCGTCGCGACGATTCTCTCTGCGCAATCGACCGATGAACGTGTCAATCTGACAACACCTGCTCTCTTCAGGAAATATAAGACTGTCAAAGACTTCGCCCGTGCGGAAGGGTCAGAGTTGGAGTTGTTGATAAAAGCCGTCGGTCTGTACCGCAACAAGGCGAAGAGTATTATCGAGTTTGCCAAAGCGATCCAGAGAGATCATAAGTCTCGAGTGCCAACCACACTGGCGGAGTTGGAGAAACTTCCCGGCGTTGGTCGGAAGACCGCCAATGTGATTCAGGGAGTTCTGACAGGTAGGGGCGAGGGCATCGCCGTCGATACGCATGTCACTCGACTCTCCTTCCGGCTCGGATTCACGAAAAACAAAGAGCCGAAGAAGATCGAGCAAGACCTAAAGAAGTGGATAGACTCCAGCGATTGGGTGATGATGTCTCACCTGCTAATCCGTCATGGCCGCGAAGTCTGCAAGGCGCGAAAGCCGATATGCGAGAGTTGCTTTCTCGCGGAAGTTTGTCCCAAGAAAGGCGTGTCGAACACCAAGCGCCTATCCCCCTGATATTATTGAAATACTCTGTCGAGAAATGACGACCGCCAATTCCCCCTTAGCAAAGGGGGACCAAGGGGGTTGTAAGCGCCTATCCGACAAGAAGGAAGACTGGCCTTCCCCCGAAAAAGCGGACAGTGAGTTAGGGGTTATTGTGCTCCTGTTCGAAATCGACGGGGGTTTGGTAACCTAAGCTGGAGTGGAGTCGATTTCGATTGTAAAAGATTTCGATGTACTCGAAGGTTCGTCTTTTGGCCTCCTCTCTGGTCAGGAATCGTTCGTGATAGATCAACTCGCGTTTGAGGGAGCTGAAGAATGATTCCATGTAGGCGTTATCATAACAATTAGCACGGCGGCTCATGCTGATTTGACATCCGGCAGCGATGAGGGAGTCATGCAGTTGTTCACAAGCATACTGCCCTCCCTGATCGGAATGATGAATCAATCCCTGCGGTGGTTGCCTGCGACCACACGCCTGTTCCCAGGCGGCCAATACCAATTCCTGCGTTAGGCGTTCTTTCAAACTCCAACCGACGATCCGTCGCGAATAGAGATCGAGGATCGCTGCCAGATAGAGCCATCCTTCCGCGGTCCAAATGTAGGTGATGTCGGCAACCCAAATCTGATTGACGGCTCCCAGCGAATATCCTTCCAGCAGGAGATTCGGCGCTACCGGGTAGTGATGCCGCGAGTTCGTTGTCGCCTTGAAACGTCGTTTTGTCTTGGCGACTATCTCATGCAATCGCATCAGGCGCGCCACCCGATTCTCACCACAGATGATTCCTTTCCGCCGCAGGGCCACCGTCACGCGCGGACTCCCATAGGTTCGATAACTCTCCAGGTGAAGCCGTTGAATCTCTCCCACTAAACGCCAGTTTGACTCCGCACGTTGACTCGGCCGTCGCTGCCGCCAATCATAATAACCACTCCGCGAAACTCTCAACAGCCTACACATCCTCACCACGGAATATACCGACTGATGGGCTTTGATAAAACGGTACTTCATCGCCCTGCCGCAGAGAAGATGCTCAGCGCTTTTTTTAAGATGTCTCGCTCCTCCTGTAACACCGCTTTCTCACGGCGAAGCCGACGCAACTCCTCCGCTTCAGCCGGACAGCGTCCCTTTCCCGGAAAGGCATTCTCCCCCGAAGTCTTCAGCGCCTCCCGCCAACGATACAACAGCTTCGTCCTGATCCCCAAACGCCGCGCTAACGCCGCAATGTTGCAGCCCTCCTCCTCCGATAAACGCACCGCCTCTAACTTGAAGGCACGATCAAATTTGCGCCGTGATCCATCTTTCCTATCCATACACACCTCCGTCTTCTTAAACGTCATTTGGTCCCCTAATGGTGTGTCCGATAAATCGGGGGAAGAGAA